>DASYBA010000488.1:0-6328 GCA_036501005.1 Candidatus Xenobia bacterium
CACACCTTTTTGTCCTGGGCAACGACTCGGGCAAGGATGCCGAGGTGGCGCAGGGGACGAGCCACTGTACCGCCTACATCCACAACACTCGTCCCAACGAGTCGAATGTTCCCAAGGGGTTCACCGGCGTGGTGACCGACGACTATTCGCCCCAGTTCGAGGCCCGGGTGTTGGGCGATCTGCAGGGCAAGCCGGTGGCCGCGGATCCCGTCGATCCCGACCCGGCCATGCCCCACTACGGCCGGTTGCAGCGACTCGAAGATAAGATGACGGGCACGGCCAAGATGGCCGTGGGTGCGGTTGAGGTGGCGGGGGCCGAGGTACGGAGCCACTTCACTGATGCCAGGCCGGCTTTGGAGCAATTGGAGTCGACGTCGGCGGCGACGCCCATGCGTCATCTGGCGAAGATGGCCGAGCAGATCATGCACGACCCGGTGCTGGGGGGGACGACCAAGAGCGCCGCTTTGTTGCGCCTGGTGACCGCCCGTGGCACCCAGCCGGGCGACGCCGACGGAGTCATCTATCGGACGTCCAATCCAGACAAGTTTGCGGGACATTTGAAAGGCGCAGACCTGGCGCGGTTCCTGGCGCTGCAGCAAGCCAATGCGGCGAAGCCCGGAGACTGGGCCGGCTGGCAGTCGTACATGGATCGGGCCACGGGGACGGTCAATCGGACGGGCAACCACGTCGAGAACCTCATCGACGGTGAAGCGGCATTCCCAGCGCAGTATGAGGCCATCGACCACGCCAAGAAGTTCATCAACCTCAGCATACATACGTTCGCATCGGACGAGTCGGGGTGGGAATACGCCAAACACCTGGCGGAGGCTGCCTCTCCCCCGCGGAACGTCCAGGTGCGAGTGCTCTATGACGGATTCGGATCGCATGCGACGGACGGACAGCCGACCGATCCTCGGATCTACCAGTACCTGAAGGACCACGGCGTGCAGCTTATTCAATACAAGGATGCGGCGCTGGATTCGCATCTCTCGCACCGCAAGATCCTGGAAACGGACGATGGGGGTGATGGACTGGTGACGTTCTGCGGCGGCATGAACATTGCCGACTACCACGAGGATATCTGGCATGACGTGTTCAGCCGGGTGACCGGGCCAGCGGCGGCCGACCTGGGGTCGCTCTTCGTCCAACAGTGGGAGGGTCAAGGCGGCCACATCGACGATGCCGAGAAAGCGGCGTGCACGGCGCCACAAGCCGCGGTGGGAGACAGTTCGACCCGGGTGGTCGGCCACGTGGGGCTGGCCGACCAGAACATGAAGCTGGCCTATCTGCGGGCCATCGACACGTCTGAGAAGAGTATCGACATTGCCGACCCGTATTTCTGCGACAAGGACGTGTTCGAACATCTGGAAGCGGCGGCGAAACGAGGCGTGAAGGTGCGACTGTTCTGGCCGGCCCACGACAACCAGGTGTTCTCGTTGTACGCGGCACAGGAGTCATTCCCCGACCTGCTCAAGGCGGGGGTGGAGATCTACAAGTACGGGGGACGGCCGATGGCGCACACCAAGATTGCGGTGTTCGACAACCGGCTGGCCACGGTGGGGTCGTCGAACCTGGATGCACGGAGCCTGGTCAACAACGACGAGGCCAACATCTGGACGGAAGACCCGCAGGTGGCGAACGACCTGACGCAGCGCTACTTCGAGGCCGACCTGCCGACGTGCACGCGACTGACGGAGTATCACGCCAGCGGCATGGAGGCGGTCAAAAACAAGGTGTTCTCAGCGCTGGCCAACCAGGTGTAGATGCGGCGCCAACCGCTGCTCGAGATAGCCCTCGTGTTCGCAGTGCTGTCCGTCTGCGCGGTGAAGGCGCCGCACGCTGCCACGGTCGTGCTGGCGTGGCCTCCGGCGCAGCCTGGTACTCAGCTCGTGTGTTTTGGCGAGCCCGGGAATGTGCAGAGCTTGCTGTGTCACTCATTTCCTCGACTACATCTGCAGCGAGATGGCAGACGGCTGGTACTGACGGGGCGGGAAGCCCAGCCAGCGGCGGACATCGTCGCTGAGTGGAATCGAGCGGGCGAAGCCAAGCTACGGCAGTACCGTAGCGGTTTGTCGTTTGCCCCGTTCCCGTGCTGGTCGGAGATGATTCCCTGCCGTGTGCCCGGGAAGGTCGCCGTCACGATGCAAGCAGTCATCGGAGCCAACACGCAGGTCGATCCCGGCCAGCATGCAGTAACCGTGTACGGCGACTGCGCGGACATCGCATTTGCACGCAGCCTGGGCGCGTATTGGGAAAGTCATCCGGAGGCCATGCCTCAGCCAACCGAGAGCGACCTCCAGCGCATTCGCCGCGGGCGCAACATAAAGGTAGATTTCTGATGCCTACGGTGGGCGGGCGGCAGGCAACTTTGTTGCATGCGACGCTTCAATACGACTGCAACCTCTGGGAATGGTCGCAGCAGGCGGATGCGACCATTCCCAGAAGTTGCGGCCGAAGCGCCCGGGATAAGCTACGCTCTCTAAGATCTGCTTCCATTGCAATACCTGCTCGAGACGAGCGTCCGGTCGGTCGCGAGTCCAGGCGTAAAACCGACATAGCGGTTTTATCGGGTGGAAACAACCGCTATATCGGTTTTACGAGATCGCCATGGTGAGCGAGGCCTGGCGACGCGGCACGAGCACGGCTTTGCTCGGAAGCAAGGGCGGGAACGCTTGGAAGGCTATGGTGTGGCTGACCGTCGCGTGGTTGCTGGCCACACGAGCAGCAGTGGCAGAGCCCACGGTTGTATTGGACTGGACGTCGACGGTGGCCCCCGACCCTGGCACGGTGCTGATGCGCAACGGCGACAGTCGATACGTCGGGGGCGTGCTCGCCAGGGCCTTCCCAAGGCTGTCGGTTCGAATCGTGGAAAACCCCGGGCTGGTCGTGCTATGCGGGCTTGAGGCTGAGGATGCCTCGGGAATCGCCGCAGATTGGGACCAGCGCATGACTCGGCACAGCGCCTGGATTCGTGCGCATCCTCACGTACGGTTCGGGGCCATCACACAAATCGTGATCGCCCTCCAGAATCGCCAGGCGGAGAGCCTTGCGCCTCGCCTGGAGACAGTCTTCCCTGGCACGACTGCCACCGTCGTTGCGGGCCAGAACATGTTGTTGGTAACGGGCTATCACGAGGATGTCCTGTTCGCCAAACTCCTCGTAGACTACTGGGAGGCCCACGCCAGCGCCCCAACCGCCGGCCCGTTCTATACATAACCAATAGTCACACTGGCGGCACATATGCGTTGTCAGAACTGGTGACTTTGCGTATATATCGATTTGTTGCCGACAGGCGTGCCCCTAACCTCAAGCGTCGCCCAAATTCGATATGCCCCTCCTGTCGGGCTACGTGAGGGAGTATCCGACAACCCAGGTGACCTCTCGACAAACCTATGCGCTATATATAGCCAGAAGTAGTGCGGCTCCGGTCCGCTTGGCTCACCGCCAGGCGAGACGTAGAGCCAGTCTGCGAGAATTGGGCATCAGCGGCGCATTCGGACGCGACCTAGACCAACGCAAGAGTCAAAATCAGTGACGGGCGAGACGGCCGCCAGGCCGCCTTACTGTGGCCACTTCAGGCGGAAAATGCCCAGTGTGATCATGTCGCCCGTGTTGATCTTGCGCACGTCCTTGGGCGGCACCGGCACGCCGTTGACCCGCACCTCAAAACGATTTTCCGCACCCTTGGTCACCCGGTTCGCCAAGTAGACGGACCCGTTCTTCAAGACAATCTCGGCATGGACGTCGGGGCTGACCGTGTAGTGGTTCAACTGCACGTGGTACAGCCCATCTCCCGCTGAACGACTGAACTTGAGGCCGATGGGTCGGACTTCAGCCTCGCTCAACTGAAAGCCCACCTCGCGGGGATCGGTCGGCGCGAAGTTGCCGTAGATGACCTGGAACTTGGGCCCGCCCCACGCCAACCCGGTCTGCTTCCGAGGCACGTTGAGAATGAGGTTGACCCCCATCTTGTCGTTCGGCACCGGAGGGTGAGGCGCATACTCGGACGGATCCAGCGCAATCTTGGCGCCCGTCTCTCCCGCCTTGAGCGACACCGTCTCGGCGTTCTCCAGATCGTTGGCCGACATGCGAGTCGTTTCCGCCTCGACCTGCGACCCCGCCCCGGGAACCTGCGCCCCCGCACTGGGAACCCGTCCAGCCAGACCACCCGCCGGGGGAACACCCCCCCGCAACCCGGTCGCCGCCCCCCCAATCGAAGGTCGCGCCGGCGCCGGCTTCTCTTCGAGATCGAAGGACATGCCGGGTGCACGGCCCGGCGCTTCCGGGCGCAACGAGGTCGGCCCGCCGCCGACGTCTCGCCCCAGACCCGGTCCCCCTGGCCGCGCCGGAGGCTCGACCTTGGGCGGGGTCACCTGATTCGGTCGTGGTGCAATCATGGTCGGTCTGTCCCCGACGGGGGCGCCAACATCCATAGTGCGTCCGGGCTGTGGCACGGCAGGACCCGCACTCGGCGGCCCGGGCGGTCGAACCGGCCCACCCATCGGCGCTCCACCCAGGGGCGGTCCCCCCGGAGGTCCGGGTCGACCCGCGTTCATGGGTTCAGTCGGTGCCTGATACGGAGACGCTCCCCGGGGAGGCCCCTGCGGAGGTCCAGCAGGTCCCCCCGGCGGCCCGGGGGGACGTCCTCCGGGAGGCCCACCGGGTCCAGGGCCCATCGGTCCTGGGCCAGGTCCGGGTCCCGCGCCTCGCGGTGGCCCCATCGGGCCTCCGCCGGGCGGTCCCATCGGGCCAGGTCCCCCTGGATGTCCCATCGGGCCCGGCCCAGGTGGCCCGCCGGGAGGTCCCATCGGTCCGCGCCCCTGTGGAGGCCCCATCGGACCCGGTTGCATCGGCCCCCCAGGTCCCATGGGCCGCGGCCCACCGGGGGGCGGTCCCCCTTGGGGTGGTCCAGGCGGTCGACCCATGCCAGGGGGAGGTCCTCCAGGTCCACCCGGCCCGGGAGGTCGCATCGGGCCAGGCCCGCCCGGTCCGGGAGGTCCCGGCGGACCCGGTCGCGGCCCACCCGGCCCCATCGGTCCACCCGGCCCCATCGGTCCACCCGGCCCCATGGGACGCGGCGGCCCTTGCATGCCCGGTCCAGGACCCATGCCGGGACCCGGACCCATGCCCGGAGGTCCCGGCGGACCCGGTGCGGGTCTGGGCGGCCCACCGGCCGGCGGGCCCCCGAGGGCACCCGGCGGTTGGACGGGCACCGACGGCGCCCCGATAGCTCCTCGAAGCTGAGAAACGTCAATCGCCAGGGTGGCGTTTTCCTGGCCTTCCGCAGCCCCGGTGAAGCGGTCGATGCGCTCCTGCATGCGCTCCGGGATCGCTTGTTGCCGATTCATGGGCAACGGCGTTTCGATACGGGGGGGGCGGCGGGACAGCGATCCGCTCGGCACATCGGTGTTGACCTGCGACACCTCCGGGGGCGCCGGATGCGCGTCGCGATTGAGCTCCAGTCGGGGCGGCACGCGCTGTACCGCGGGTGGAGCCGCGGGCGCTGCGGCCGAATGTTGCCCGAGGGGCGTGGGGGCGACCAGGGGCGGTCGCCCCGGGCCCGGGCCCGCGGACGGCGGTGCGCCTCCAGGCGTTGCCGAGAGAGGTATGTACCCCCCCGCCGGCTTGCTCGGGCCGGGCGCTGGAGCAGCCGGGGCCGGGCGGGCGACGTCGGGCCGGGCCACGGCCGCGGGGTTGAACGCCAAAGTCGGATTGTCTTCTGCGGCACCGTGGGTGGGCGGCCAGTTGCCCTGCTTCTCCAAGACCACCCGCCACACCACCGTGGGCGAGTACTTCATGCTCCACACTTTGCGGCGCCAGATCAGCTCGGGAACGTCGCCCCCGTTGCGCCAGCGGCGGGCCATCTCGTTGGAGGCATCCGACTCCAGCACCTTGCCGAGCCAGAAATGCTGGCCCTTCTGATCCCGAATGGCCTGGCACTGGTCGGCCAGGTGCAGGGCGACGTCCAGCGCTTCGGAGCTGTTGCCCATCTGGACGTAGCCCTGGTAAAGCTCGGCGAGAAGCTGGATGGAAGACGACGCACCGCAGCCCGCGCAAAAGTTGTTGGGATATTCAATCTCGGTGTGACATTGATTGCAAACGATGACCCCAGGTTTCACGCTTCGCGAGTTCGCCGCAGGGAATGGCTTTCCTATGAAGTAGCGGGCATTTGTGGTTGAAGTCGTCAACCGCCTGGAGGAGAACCGCTGCTTTTGCTGCGGGCCGCTCAATCCAGACGGCATGCACCTCCGGTTCTACCTGGCGGGCGATGAGCTACGCTGCGACTGGCCCGTAGAAGAGCGCTTCCTGGGCTTCGCGCAGGTGCTGC
>DASYBA010000489.1:0-4763 GCA_036501005.1 Candidatus Xenobia bacterium
ACGGCGGCGATGCGCTCCACTACATGCCGCGGACGTCCTACGGCGACCCGCAAAGCCTCGGCTGTGTCGAGCTGCCCCTGGCCGGGGCCTCGATCATCTGGCCCTACATGACCATCGGGTCGCTGGTGACCGTCGACTGAACGAGGTCAGCTCCAGGCCATGATGATCAGGGCCGAGGCGGCGGCCAGGAAAACCCCGAACGGCAAGGCGGTCCGGCGCCCCGCTCGCTGTCCGATCATGAGGGCCAGACCGACCAGAGCAGCCAGGACGTTGGCTAGGAAGAACCCCTGTACCAGGGCGATCGGGCTGACCCAGGCCAGCCCGAGACCGACGGCTGGAGCCAGGCGGACGTCACCGAACGCCATCCAGGCTGGGTTGGCCAGGTTGATGGCGAAGAGCACCAGGAAGAGACCCAGTCCGCACAAGGCTGCCCCCGCCGCACGGTGCCAATGGCCGGTCATACTGGCGGCGAGTAGGACACTTAGCCCAACCACCGCGGTGGTGGCATGGACCATGGTCCGAGGCAAGAGCAGGCGGGTCAGGTCGCAGTAGGCCAGCGGAACCAAGCCGAGCAGCAGGAGCAGCGGCGGCAGCGCCACCACCGACCAACCGGCCCGGGCCAGCACGGCGGCCGGAAGCAGGCCGGAGAGGACCACCAGCGCGATCCGGTGCCACCGTCGCACCGTCAGTTCGGGTGGCGGGGGCGTCTCTGCCGAACGGCCAATGGCCGCAGCCAGCTCCCTTTGGGTCACCGGAAGCAGCAGTGCACCGGCGGCCAAACCGACCACCGCACCACCGACGAGGGCCAGGTCGAAACTCATTGCACGAGCTGCGCGCCGCCACAGCTGCCGGCTGTTACGGCGACACTTGCGTCGGCCACGGATACCCCGAGAGCCTGGAGGAGCGGAGCCAGGACGGGCGAAAGTAGGCCCAACACGGGGTTTACTGCCGTGGCAAGGAGGAGAGTTAGCGGGGCCAAAATACTGCCCGTCGCGGTCCCGATGCTGACCTTTGGACTGGTTGTGCCGACCGACTGCGCATCCGAGGCGTCAAAGGGCGGAGTGAAGGTGAGAGGGGCAGGAGCAGTTGCCCCACTGATAGTGAGCGGGACGCTGAGCAATTTGGCTCCAAGGACGTCCAAGTCAATCGATGTATTGGCTGCGCCCGTCGTGACGGGGCTGAGGTTCACGGTGGGGATGTTGCCCGGGCAGGTGACCGAGGCGAGTGTCGCCTGGCCAGTCGCTGCGGAAAGGGGAACATTGATTGTGACCAGGCCCAGACCCAAGATTGGGAGAAGGGTCAGCTGGAGTGTTCCCGTGAGTTGAGCCGTGCTCACGGAGAAGATGGGTTGGCCGTACCCGATCTGAGCCGGCTGAATCGCAGTTACGAAGACTTTGGCGTCAGCGACTCCCGTGACCAAACCGGCTCCCAGATCAAGGCCGCTCGTCCCGTTGGCCAGCTCGGCAGCGTAAGTCAGGGTCTGCAACACGTTCGCGCTCGCCGCCAGGGCACTGGTGCTCACGGCCGGGTTAGCGCAGGTCGAGCCATTCACTGAGATGGCCTGGCACAGCTGGAGCGTTGTTGAGCTCGAGCTGCCTGGGATCAACGTCGTAAGACCGCCTAACGCGTTGGTCACGTCAGTCGTCACCGGCTGGAGTCCTCCCAACGCCTTTTTCATGAACTGTTCCAACTGCAGGTCAGAGATGTGAGCGGTCAGGACGTTGCTCGGTGTCAGCGCGCCACCCGACGCATTGATGAGATCCAAAAGCGACACGCTCGTGGTGGCCAGGCCCTGATACCCGAGGACAGACACCGTGGCGGTGGTGGGTGGCGTTGAGAGTCCGCCCAGCAGCGCGTTCAACGTGGACTGTTGGGTGCTGATGGAGGCGAGAGTGGTGCCGATTGAGAAGCCCGCCTCCGGGGGAATTATGGCTGCTATCGCGCACCTGCTGAGTGCGGAATTGCTGTGCTCAAACAGTGCTGACATCTGAGACGTCGCTACGACCATGACCGCTGGGAAAACGGAGTTGGCCGGGTTGGGAGTCCCGTTCAAAGTCCAAGCGTTGGAACTGCTGTTGCAACTTCCGGCGCCTGCGGTTGTCCCTTGGCTCCAAGTCCCGTCGTAGCCGTGGACCGGCGTTGCTGCCTGGGAGGAGCCATTGTCGATAGCGGCGTTTTGCGCCATGGTCTGAGGATTCTGTGAATAGTTCCTGGCCGCGTCGAGGGCTCCGGCGTCGGCAATGCTTTGTAAGGACCTGTTCTCAACTACCGTCCGGCCCAAGTCGACCGACAGTGCGCCAGCCGCCAAGAAGATGACCGTGCTGATCGCCACGATGATGAATGTGGCACCTCGTTCGTCGGCTGACCGAGATACTCGACGGGATCTGTCTAGCTTCATGTTCATCCCCTGTTAATTCGTCGACATCTGAAGACTGGAAGTGGATGAGATGCTGCTCGGGTCGAGGATCCCGATCCCTGGCATCGGTGGGAAAAGAGGGCTCAGGGCGTAGTTGTAGAGCACTTTCACCGTAAGACACTGGTAAAAGGGACCGGTTGGCGAGTCTGAACTGCAATTCGCGATCCCAGCAGTGCACGTGATGTTGGCTGAGTTACAGGCCCCCTTTCCCATCCATGAAAGGTCCTGGGACGCCTGAGCAATAGCAGTCGCGGCGGCAGTTGAGGATGGAGCAACAATGCCCGCTCGCGCTCCGTCCGCCGCGGCCTGGGTAATGGTTGCTTTTGCGGCGAGAGAAAGTCCCAATGAAACGATTCCGTAGACGAGCGCGATGAGAAGGATGACGACGAACGCGAATTCGATCATCTCCGCCCCGCTCTCGTCCTCCTTCCGCATCCACCGTCTGTGTGACCTCATGGTCGGTCCCAACGTGGACCCCCTCCTCGGTAAGTAGTGCGGAGCTATTGCCTTTGCGTCCGCTCCATCCGTCCCAAAGAGATTGTGGGCTGCGGGAGTGGGGCCGTACATAGGCAATTCGGCCCATTTGGTCGAGGCACCAGGTGCGGACGAAAGGAGAATGGTCCGAAAGGCCTATGTACCTCGGGCACTTCGGGTCTTACGCTCCAAGCAAAGGGAACGGATGGGCGATCTGTGGGGTCTCGGCACGTGGTGCCGAGGGTCCGGTCGGCATCCACGAGGGTAGAGCTGGGATCGGATGGCTGCGATGCATCCAGGCGGACCAGACGCTACGGAGAGGGGAAGTTTCTGTGAAACGACAGACGCTGATTCTGGTCGTCATCGGGGTTGTGCTGTTCATCGCCGGCGGGGGTATTGCCTTCGCCAGCGTGATGTCCAGTAACAAGAACCAGACGGTGAACACAACGGCAGGCCCGGTGAGTACAGCGGTGGTGGTGGCTACGGCCAATCTCCCCGCCGGCACGACAGGGCAGGACATGGTGGCCAAGGGCAATGTCTCCATCCAACAGGTCCCGCAGAAGAAGTACGTGGCGAGCGACCTCCCCAGCCTGCAGAGTCTGACCGACCAGGTCCTGACCACGGCGGTCAAGAAGGGCGAGGCGATCCAATCGAGCGATCTCACCGCCAGTGCCACGGCGATATCGCTGCCCAAGGGTATGGACGGGATCAGCGTGACGGCGACTGGAGTCGGTGGCCTGGCCGGCTATCTGCAGCCAGGCAGCAACATTGACGTCTACGCCAATATCACCAAGCTGTCGGCAGGGGGCACCGCAACGTCATCGCTGAGCAACTTGCCGCTGCCGTGCACGGAACTCATTATGTCCAACATCGAGGTGCTGGACGTGTCCGATGTCGTGGCCCCCTTGGGCTCGCATCCCAGTTCGGTCGGTCGGACCATCCCGACCTCCATGACCCTGCTCCTGGCCGTCAACCCTGCGCAGACCCGCTTGATCGCCTTCATGGCGCAGAATGAGTCCCTCTACGTGGCGCAGACCCAGAAGGGCGCGACGCCGGTTGCGGTCGGGACGTGCATCGGCACCGGACAAACGACGACCGCGCCATGATCTCCCGTCGGATTCTCGTCATCTCACGATCGCCAGCGCTGAGCCGGGCGGTTCAGGCCTCTTTGGGCCCGGGGTACCAGGTGGTGACCAGTAGCAACGTGATCGACGTCATGGAGGAGGTTCGCGAGCAGGGTCCGTTCGATGTGCTCATCGCCGGCCCCCTCTTCGACAGTCACGCCGGCCTGGCCCGGTTGGCCCAACTCCGTGGCGAAGGGTCCCTGCCGGTGACGGTTCTGGCCCTAGGCCCCAAGCCGAAAAGTTCGCTCAGTGACATCGTGCGAACCGGTGCGGTGGAGCTCATTGAATACCCAACCAGCAAGCGCCAGCTGTCGGTTGCCCTGCAGCGGGCCTTCGACGTGGCTGACCGGTCGCAATCGGGCAATGGGCCCGTGTTGCCGGTGGTGGCCCACAGCATGGTGGTGGATCGGCCGCAGTTCGCCGAGGTATTCACCGTGGCCTCTTCAAGCGGCGGGTGCGGGAAGACCTTCTACGCCGTCAACCTGGCCTGCTACCTGGCCGCCCAGACCGGTCAGCGGGTCTGCCTGGTCGACCTCGATCTCCAGTTCGGGGAAGTCTCGACGGCCCTGCACCTGCGCCCTCGGTTCACCATCTCGGACCTCCTCTCCCGCGAGCCGGTCGATGAGGAGGACCTCGACGAGCACGTCGAGGAGTACCTCGAGCCGCACGACCTTGGGTTCTCGGTGCTCGCCGCGCCGTTCAGTCCGGCTGAGGCCGACATGATCGCCCCCAAGGACGTCTACAAGGTC
>DASYBA010000490.1:0-3730 GCA_036501005.1 Candidatus Xenobia bacterium
GGTCGCACTGAGCTAGCGAGATCATGTCTTCCGGTGCACAGGCACCTCCGTCGCCCAGCGGTAGCCAAGCCGTATCGAGAATGCCAGAGACGGACCTTAACGCCTCCGGAGTAAGGCTGGACAACACCTGCAGCAGTTCGACCGCGTACTGTGCAGGGGTCGAGGTCTGCAACAGGAGACGAGCGAGATCGCTGGGGCCCAGTGCGGGGACCACATAAGATTGCTTCCGGGCCAAAGCTGGGTCATCTGTCCAGGGTTTGATGACCGTCACTTGGTTCCTCAATGAAGCCGGCAGGAGGGACTCCCCAAGAATGAAGGTGTTCTCGTCAATAGCGACCCACCGACCTGTAGTATCTTGGTGAAGCGGCAGTAACCTCAAGGTACGGGGTGATTCCAGTCGCTGAAGCAGGTCGATGCGGGTTTCTCGAGAGAGATGGGACAGCTTGACCACCGGAGACTCCGATAGCAACTGGTCAATCGCTTCTGGCGAGGCGCTCAGAAGGTTCAGGGCGAGACAGTCTGATTTGGACAGCCCCTCGTCAAAGTCCTTGGAGACCAGGCGCCAGGTCTCTCCCCGCTCGGACAAGATTTCGTGTACCACTTCCGTTAGGAGCGCATCCTCGCTTCTGGCAAAGAGGCACTTGTCGGACTCGAAATGGTTGGGTTGACCGTGCAAAAGGTAACGGCACGGATTCCTGTTAACTTCTCTCAAGAGGTGTTGAACAAGATCCAGACGGGCAGCGGGAGAATCGCGTAGAAAGGGTTCTTTTCTGAGGGTGGAGGCACAGTGTTCAGGGGAACACCGTGGAACGCTGTTTTCTGGGAGCACAAGGCCTGCGATTTCCGAACCAATTCGGCAGACGGACGGACCCTCGAGAACATCCGCTAGGAGTCGCATCAGTTTGTCGCTATCCTCCTTTCCCGCTCTAAATAAGAGACCCGATTGATTGAGCAGCTTGGTCTGATCGACGCTAACACGGACACTTTGCCGACGATGAATGTCGTATAGGAGGATAAGCGGTTGATCCGTTACCTGTGCGATGACGCCCGGTAGGTCTGCAGAATCGAGCGTCCTCAATAGGGTAATGCAGACGCGCTCCAGCGCCTCGTTCCCTAGCCGACTGGAGGCACCACCCAGTGCCCTCAGCCACTGGCGAACATCGGCCGGAGAGGGTTTCCCTTGTGAGGGCGAAGTCCTCGGTTCCAGGCTTTTGGGCAGGGGCAACACGGTGGCCTCCGCTCCCAGCAGAGCCCTAAACAGGACATCAATGTCTGTCTTGAGTTCCACCTCGAGGCACCACCGCAGGCGTGGATCCAGCACTGCGACGAGATCTCGAACGGCGTCTCCCGCCGCCTTGCTCAACAGGGTGACGCCGTACCTTGTCAAGGCCTGCCGGACCTGGCCCAAAATGGTCCGATGACCCTGAGACTGGCAGTCGGTGCGCGTATACGTAAGAACTTCCCTTATGCAATCCACGCAATTGGGATCGAGGAACGCCTCCGGAGAGATGCTGAGAAAGAGTTGATTTGACATGCCCTCCTGCCAATCTCGAAAACTGTCTTTGCGAGCCAGGCGGGGGCGGTCGGCAAGCACCATGCGATAGGTTTCCAGCATGTCGCACAAGGCGGGAAAGGTCCGACTGATGATCTCGTAGGGTGCTGAAGTACAGAGTTCCCACAAGGGGCGATGTGCCTCAGTCAGGCACCAGATGTGGCCTTCCCGGGTGAGTCTATCTATCCACACGTACTCCCGACCGATAGAATCGCTGTGCCGCTTGAACAGCCCGCTTTCCGCAATGGCCCGTGTGATAGAGGCCACCTCCGCATCCGAAGGTCCTAGGGTGTTGACGAAACGCTCCAATACGGGAAGGATCAGCGGCAGTATGGCCTTGTGCCACACGCTGGCGTTCCAGGCCTTCATCAGAGCGGTCTCCTCTTGCGGGACCGGCATGAGCTTCTCCCAGACCTGGTCGTCCTGAAGCACTTGCCTCCTGCCTGCATCGATGAAGCGACAGCCGTGCAAGATGAGGGAGTAGACGTACTCTCCCTCCAATGGCACGTTTTCGTGCTTGGCCAGGGGCAGGTAGACGGCCTCCTGAATCTTCAGTGCCGGTTGCTGGTGCTGCGGGGAGCGCACGAGGTACACGGCCGCATGGGGGCCGTTCTTGTCCTTCTGCATCTTGATCTGTTGTCCGTCCTGCACGAGTTGACGGGGCCACGCGGGACTGTCCTGCAGCAAGGAAAACGATTCATCCAATGATAGTGTTTCCAGCCCGACGTATTGTGTCACCCGCCCATTGCTCTCGGAACCACCATTGAAACTAGATGGCTCAGGGGCTGATTTCTGACGGCGCGAGCGCGTACTACCATCTATGAGCTGAACCAAGAAGGTTTCGACGGGGGGACTGCCGCTCCAAACGCTCACTCGTTCGAGCGTTTTGGGCATGGGTAGCGTTTCAGGGAGGGTCTGGGCCAGCGGCCCAGGTGCGAGAAAATCAAGGGCGCCACGATCAGCCAATGGAAAGCAGTTGACGATGTACTCGGCCTGGTCACCATCGACTCGCTGTCGAAGGGGCAGCCACAAGACGAACCAGGTCCGCAAAACGCCAAGCATTACAGACAGGGAGGATTCGATCAGGTGGGCATCGGTATCGGCCAGGAGATCCCAGTCGTGACCGGGCAGCCCCGACCATGGGTTCACAATATCAAGAACACGACCTCCTGGCTCGTCCGTGATACCGCTGGTCATGAAGAAGAATGCCTCGCAAAGATGGAAGACGCTCTTCAGGCCAAGACCGAACTTCCCGATGGCGCCTGCCTCGGCGGCCCGATGACTGGCCCCGAGCCGGCGAATGCTCGCATTGTCAGTTGCCCTGAAGCCGCCGTTGTTGATGAAGGCTACCGCAGGGCCCTTCAACAAGGGGTTCCTCGCACCAGGCAGGCCATCGGAACGATACACCTGAAATGCCGATGCCCCCCCATCGTCGGCGTTCTGGATCAGTTCCTTCAAGATGGGAAACCCGCTGGTGTATCTGTCGCGCAGGTTGTCCTTCAAGAGGTTGATCGTTTCGAGTGTGTCTACGCAAAGCCCCTTGGTTCCCATGCTATCTCCACGTCCTCCAGAGCAAGCACCCGGCGGGTTGTCGCCGGGGCGTGCCGCTCCTGGGCGATGCCTCGACGGCCATCCGCAAGGCGAGCGCTGCCACGCCACTTTGCAGACGGACATTCTCAGCCAGCGACGCGTCGTCCTGTCCAAGCACAACGACAAAGTGTGGCGGGGTAGACCCTGGCCGAAGGCCACGTGGGCCGGGTAGGATCTACTTCGCGATCCGCCCACACTGTACGAGTTCTTGGAGTGGGGGTCTTCATAAGTCTGCTCCCCGGGCGATACCATCACGTCAAAAGTGCCGCGTGCCGGCCACTACCTTGGCTCCGGAAACCTGAACTGGAGCATGCTGCTTTGCCCACTGTTCGGGAATCCTGTCCGCGTCGACGGCAGCCGGCAGTACAACCGCTGGCTTGTAACCATCGCACAAACTCAACCCCCACGTCACACCGGTTTCGCAGATGTCGAAGGGACCGTCGATCTCGCGTCATCTTATAACCTTTGCCGTTGCGCTGCAGGCCGTTGCGATGCTGGCCAGTCTGAAGTCGAAGATTGCGGAGCGGTCGGAAGCACGCGTCGAACAGGCGAACCTAACTCACAAAACCATCACAGAGCCGATACCTG
>DASYBA010000491.1:0-1649 GCA_036501005.1 Candidatus Xenobia bacterium
CGCCTCATCATAGCATCCGCCTGGGTCCGAGGGTATGGGCCTGGAGTCCAGTTTTCTCGACGGCTAAGAAAGAAGGTCAGGAAGGCGCCGGCCCGGATTGGAAGCGAGGATGCATGCGGCGCAGGTGTTCCTCGAGGGCGCCCGGCGCCAGGTGGGTGTAGATTTGCGTCGAGGCCAGGTACTCGTGGCCGAGGAGCTGGCGGACCGACTCCAGGTCTGCCCCGTTGGCCAGGAGATGGCTCCCGAAGGCGTGCCGAAAAGTGTGCGGCACCGCCTTCACGTCCAGCCCAGCTTTCTCTCGCAGATTGGCCACGAACCACTGGATGGTACGGGGCGTGAGGCGCAGGTGGCGCTTGGTCTGGAAGAGTGGCGCCGTGTTGTCGACCGACAGGCCCCGGCGGCGGTTGAACTGAATCATCTTCGATACGGCCTTCTGCGCCAGGACGTTGAGTGGCACGATTCTGGACTTCTTGCCCTTCGCCGTCTCGGCCCGCACCCACAGTTCGCGGCGGGGTTCGCCGTCGTGCCAGACGTCGGACACGTTCAGGGCGGTCAGTTCCGAAACTCGAAGGCCAGTGTGGCAGAGGAACACCAGGAGAAAATAGTCCCGGGGCCCCATGGGGTGGTAGACGTCAATGGCGGCTAGCATGGCCCGGACTTCATGGTCGAGCAGGTTGAGCATATCGATTCTCATTGCGCGGTTTGGACGTGGGGCACCACAGGGGCTGGGCGCCCGTCAGGTGCTGGTGAAGGCTCTACCGCGCAGTACCGAGGGCGGGGACACCGCTTCCTCAAAATCGATAGGCTTCTCAGGGGTATTTCGACACGAGGCCCTCGGACTCCTCGCGCCTTTGTCGTAATTTGCTAGGCTTTCTGCGGTTTTCGGCGCGGTTTCGGAGACGGCCTGGTGACCCGAAACCGCAATGGCGAGCTGGCGTGCTGCGTCTTTGTGTCGGATACATATCATGGCGTCGACGCGTCCCGGCCCGGCCTGGCGGTGCCGCGGTTCGGAGCCGGGGACCCGCTACCGCCTGGTGGTGCCTCGCTCCCGCAGCCCCCAGCCCTCGCCTACACCCCTGATTTGCTCCCGGCGGGGGGGAGGGTCTCGGCTTGGCCCGGGCCCGCAGGGCCCGCCGCGCTACCGTTGCCAAGCCCCCGCCCGATGCTCGGCGTCAAGGGCCCAGCCGCTGGGCCCCAGGTTGCCAGCTCCGGAGCTGGTTGCCAGCCCCGCCCAGCAGGGCTTGCCCAGCGCTGGGAGCGGAGCGACCCCTTGACGCCGAGCCGGGCGGGGGCTACCCCTAGCGGTGCGGCGGGCCCTGCGGGTGGGGCAAGACGAGACCGCCGAAAGGACTTCGAAAGGCCGCAACGGATGACGGTCATGCGCCTTCTGGGAAGCCGGTCGCCGGACCAGGAGGTCGTGGGTATCGGTTGGACCCTGAGCGCCCGCCCGTACTATCGCATGCACGTTCAAGGCGGGCGCAAGCGACAGTAGGAGCTGCCGGAGCAGAGCGACGCCGTTGGTGACGCCCAGGACAAGCCGTTCGCAGGCGCGGTGTCCGACCGGGACAGACGCGTGGTCCGGAGCAGACATGTCCCATGCGATGGCCATCATCGATCGTGCAACGGATTGGGGTGAGCGCCTTCGGCCT
>DASYBA010000492.1:0-16274 GCA_036501005.1 Candidatus Xenobia bacterium
AAGAATGTTCAACCATCGTAGCACAGGAGCACATCTGAAGCAAGCCTGTAACGAGGCCGTTTTTCGCAGTGGGCCCCCTAGTACCGCGAGGCCACGCCGGTCGGCTGTCCGTCGAGCGTTCTTCACAACCAGGATTTTAACAGTCCACGCCGGCCTGACGGAGGAGGTCGGGGAGGACCGTCCCGGCCTGGCCCTGTACGAATTCCTGGAAGGCATGCTGGTTGACGGCCGGCTCGTCGTTGACCAGGATGGTGCGAGCGCCAAAGTCGCCTGCCCGCAACACGAAGTCGGCCGCGGGCGAGACATGGCCGGACGTCGCTGTCGATCGTTTCGCCAAACAGCACGATGTCGGGTCGAAGATAGCCGCCACACTCGTGCCGGGCCATCGTATCGGATATGGTGTCGTCGGGCAGGCAGCTATCGCATTGCATGCAGCGAGAGATGAAGATGTTGCCGTGGAGTTCGATGACGTCCCGGCTGCCCGCTCGGGTGTGCAGGCCGTCGACGTTCTGTGTCACCAGCAGCAAGCGTTCGCCCATGACTTTGCCCAGCCTGGCCAGCGCCCGGTGTGCGGCGTTGGGCTGCGCCCCCCGGGCTTCTCGCCGTCGATCCATGAGGAAACGCCAGACCCGGTCGGGATGTGTGCGGAAGGCATCGACCGTGGCGACCTCTTCCACCGGGTGCTGCTCCCACAGGCCGCCCCGAGCCCGGAACGTCGGGATGCCCGACTCGGCGGAGATGCCGGCGCCGGTCAGGACGACGACTCGGGTGTCGGGCCCAATCCGCATGAGCAGGAAGTTCAAGCGCCTCGAACGTACCCCCTGTCTCGTGAAAAGTGCTGTCATCTTTGTTGCCCTCATCCTCCTCTGCCAGACTGCGTATGCCGACGTCCGCGTCGAGACCCGCACGTTCCACAGCGCCTCGCTGGGCCGGGACATGCGCTATAACGCAGTGCTGCCGGCGGGTTACGACCGAGGCAACCGCCGTTACCCCGTGCTCTATCTCCTCCACGGCTTCTCCGGCGATTACCAGAACTGGGTCAAGCTCACCCCTCTGGCGGACGACCTGAAGCCGTGGCCCATGATCGTCATCACGCCGGATGCCAACAATTCCTGGTACGTCAATGCGGCGACAGAGTCGGAGAACCGATACGAGGACTATGTGACGAGAGATCTCATCGCCGAGGTCGACAAGCGATATCGAACGACCTCCAAGCGCGGCATCGCCGGGCTCTCCATGGGGGGCTACGGAGCCCTGCTGCTGACGTTGAAGCATCCGGGCCTGTACTCGGCCACGGCCAGTTTGAGCGGCGCGTTTGAAGCGCCGTGTGGTATCGAAAAAGTCGTCCCTGAGTTGCAGGACAGCCTGCTGGAAGCCTACGGGCCTTATGGCAACCCCGCCCGTGGTCAGAACGACGTCTACCAGTTGATCTCGGCCCAGGTGCCCTATGTGTACCTGACGTGCGGGTCGCACGACCCGCTCCTACCCTCCAACCGCCGTCTGGTCGAACTGCTCTCTTCACACCATCAAGCCTATGAATACCACGAGTACCCGGGCGGCCACGACTGGGACTACTGGAAAGCCCGCCTGCCGGAGGTCCTGGCGTTCGTGGCCCACGCCTTACGCCCCTAGAGCAAGACGGATGTCGACCACATAGTCGTTGAGGGCATCCAGGGCCGCCGGCGTGGCGGTCTTCGGCAGCGGGCTGGCCTTCCAGACCTCTTCCAGGTCGGATTGCAGCTTCTCCAACCGCGGCTCGTGGGCCTCAAGCTCGCCCGGCCTGAGCGCCCCGTGCTCGTCCCCAAGTTGTTTTCGCGCCAGCAGTTCACCCAGCTCCGGATGTTCGAACAGTTCCATGAGGCGAGGCAATGATGACTCGATACGCCCGCTGCGCAGCACGTACATGCCTGTGAAGGCGACCCGATAAGCATACAGCAAAGCTTTGACGGTGGGCTCGGAGCGCGACAGCAGCTTGCGCTGATTCAAAAGAAAGCCGCGGTAGTGGTAGTAGAGGTGACTGATCATGAAGCCCTGTCCGACATGGCGCAGGCGGTCCAGCCACTCACCCCCGTGCACGACCAGGGGCGAATACAACTGTTCCAGCACATACCCGTTGCGGGAGCTCATCATGCGGGCGAACTTGTGAATGTCGTGTGCCACCCAGTCCAGTTCGAAGTCGCCGGGGTAGCTGGTGACTGTCAGCGTTTCCCTGGGCAGCTTGAGACCGAGGACGACCCGCAAGGGCAGGACGAAGGCGCCCCGCAGGTCGATGTCGCTGTTGGGGCTGGGAAAGCCGTACAGATGAGCGCCGCTGACCGTGGCAAAGACCGGCACAGGTCCCCTGGTCAGGAGGGTGGAAAGCTGCTGGTAGTCCAGTTCTTGCATGCCAGAGGATATGGCCGACCCCCTCCCAGGATCCTGCAACCGGCTTTCAGAACTCGGCCACCTATGAGCGAACAAGACCTGCGTCTGGCCCTTCTCAACAGCCTCCTGACGACGCCGCATCGCAAGCTGGACCTGGTGTCCCGGGTGCACCAGGACATGCTGGCTCGCGATCCGATTTTCTACGGTCACCTGGCGGTCTGGTATCAGGCCCACGGGGACGTGCGGGATCACCAGGAAGTCTTTGTGGCGCACCTTCTGACCAGTGCCCTGGGCGAGCATCGCGATGCGGGGTTCATGCTGCTCCAGGATCTGCCCCCCTACCAGGTGGCCCGGGTCGTTGACTTCATGAAGCAGCACCTGGGCAAGCTGCCGCGTAGTGCCCGCACGGCCGTGACCCGTTACCTCCGGGATCGGGAGGCTCGTCCAGAACAGTTCGACCGGGCTGCCCTGCGCGCTCGCAAGGCCATGAAACACCTGTATGCCACGGCGCACATCAAGCCGGACGAGCGGGCCGACCTCATCTTGTTCAAGGACACCCCGCCCCACGACAGCCTGGCGTGGAAGGCTCGGCAGATTGCCGCGGCCCCACCCGACGCCCAGGCCGCCCTGCTGGTAGAGCATCGGGTGCCGTATGCCATAGCAGTGGGCCTGGTCAAGCATTTGATGCCCTCCATCCTGGTGGCCCTCATCAACGCCATGAGCCCCCAGGAGCTCATCAACAACATCAAGTCGCTCAAGGCGCGGGGGGCTTTCGAGCATGCCGAGGTGCGCGGCCTGATCGACGAGAAACTGGCCGCAGCCGCCGGTTCCAAGCGGGTGTCGGCCTACAAGGCGACCGTCGCGGCACAGGCCGCATCGACCGATGACGACACCACGGCGCGCCTGCAGCTCATCACCGAAGCCCAGATTCGACAGAAGGGTCGCATCACGAGGTCGACAGCCCTGATGGTGGACAAGTCCGGCTCCATGGAGTCGGCCATCGAAGTGGGAAAGCGTCTGGCGGCCATGATCTCGGGCATCACCGAGGCCCCTCTGCTCGTCTATGCGTTCGACGTCATGCCGTATCCGATCCAGGCCCAGGGAGACCGCCTGGCCGACTGGGAGAAGGCCTTCCAACACATCAAGGCGGACAACGCCACCAGTATCGGATGCGCGTTGGAGGCCATGCGCACCCGGCAGCAGGTCGTCGAGCAGATCATCCTGGTCACCGACGAGGGCGAGAATCGCGCGCCCTACTTTACCGCCGTGTATCGACAGTACTGCCAGCAGCTATCGGTCCAGCCGCAGGTGATGATCATCAAGGTGGGCACGTGTGTGAACCTGCTGGAGACGCAACTGGCCGCCATCCAGGCGCCGGTCGAGACCTTCACCTTTACCGGCGATTATTATTCGCTCCCCAACCTGGTCCCGCTGCTGTCCAGACCCTCGCGGCTGCAACTGCTCATGGAGATCATGGAGACGCCGCTCCCGGCGCGGCCGTTGGCTGAATTCGTGTCGTGACCGACGTTCGAAGGCTCGTCGCCCGGCTGGGGTCTGGGGAGGTCCAGGCGCGCCGCCGGCCCTGTCTCGCCCCTTGCGTCCCGGGCGGGACGGTGCGGGTGCGCATCGAGGGTCTGGTGCAGACCTACCGGCCGGACCGCACCGGGTGGGGCGTGTTCGACCTGCACGCGGATGGCGCGGCCTGCTGGCGAGAAGCTGCCAGCCCGCAGCAGATCGACCGGTACCTGTCTCGTTTGCCCGTGCTGCGGGTTCGCCTGGCGTATCGATTGCAGTCGGAGACATGGCTCTCGTGGCCGGTCTCAAACGGTGACTATCAAGCCCGCTTTGGACCTCCCCGACCGCTGACCGTGCAACTGGCCCCGGGGGGCGATGCGTTTGAGGTCGTGCAGGCCAGATACGACGGCACCGCCTGGTGGTTCGAGCAGATCGACCGCGGGGCCGATCCTCGGCCGGCCGATCTCTTGCGACAGGCGCTGGCCGCCGGCCAGGGGCCCGACGACCTGCGGTTTCATGACTTGACCCCGGAAATGCGCACGGTCTATGGCCTGGCGGCCGAGCAGCATGCGGGGTTCGAAGCGCTGCGAGAGACGCGCCGCCTGCAAGTCGCCCTGGCGCTGGGCAACGCCCGCCTCCAGTCGTTCCAAACCCGAGATGACGTTTTCGTGGTCACGTGGGTCACGGCGGGCGGGGAAACCCACGTGTCTGCCATCAGCCCTCAAGACCTCACCGTGATATCGGCTGGCATCTGCCTGTCGGACGGGGACCGGACTTTTGATCTCCAGTCCTTGCCCGGCGTGGTGGACGACGCGTGAACTTCAACCGGCACGAAGCAGCGTGGCGTGGGGATGCGGCCCTGGAGCGCCTGGCGCAGGCGTTCGTGACCATCTGCGGGGTCGGCGCGGTGGGTTCAAACCTGGCCGAGTCGCTGGCCCGCACGGGCGCTCGCCGTCTGCGAGTGATCGATCGGGATCGTATCGAAGAGGGCAATCTGGCCACCCAGCCTTGGTATCGTGCCGACGTAGGCACCCCCAAGGTCCGAGTGCTCTCCAACGTGCTGTATCGGGCGGTGGGCGTGACCGTCGAAGCCGAGAACGTCGAGCTGAACCTGGGCAACGTGAAAAAGCTCCTGAAGGGGGCCGACCTGGTGGTGGATGCGTTCGACAACAGCGCTTCCCGCCAATGGGTGGCCGACCACTGCAGGGAAGGGGAGGTGGCCTGTCTGCATATCGGACTGGCCGCGGGTTACGCCGAGGTCATGTGGAACGACGGCTACCGTGTACCCCCCGATCCCCCCGGAGATGTCTGCGACCACCCTCTGGCTCGAAATCTCGTCATGCTGGCTGTGTCGGTCGGCGCCGAGGCCATCATCGAGTTTCTGGCCACAGGCCAGAAGAGAAACTGGAGTCTGACCCTAACCGACTTGCGAATCGAACTCTACCAATAAAGGGTTGTCCGGCGTCGGCATGGAGCTCTGGGCACCCGCCCGGGTTACGGATGCGGCGGCCGCAGCCGCCGCATAGCGGGCCGCCTCGAAGGGTGCATGCCCGCGGTCGAGAGCCACCGCGAAGGCACCGTTGAAGGCGTCCCCGGCGGCCGTCGTGTCGACGGCCGTGACGGGAAAGGCCGGAACGTGGCGGGCGGTGTCGCCTTGGAGGAGCAGGGCGCCGGCCTCGCCCAGTTTCACGACGACCCCCCGAGCGCCTTGGGTGAGCAGGCGTCGGCCCAGGACGGTGGCCTCGTCCACGGACAGATGCGCTCCCGTTTTTCCATACAATGAGAGAAGTTCCGATTCGTTCGGGGTGATCCAGTCCGTCGCCCGAATGAGGGGGGCGGGCAGGAAAGCTGACGGCGCCGGATCGAGGATGACCGTCATGCCGCGTGCACGGGCCTGCAGGGCGGCTGCCTCGACAGTCGCCACGGGAATCTCCAACTGGAGGAGCAGACAGTGGCCATCGGTCAAGACGGGCACCGGTACGATGCCATTGGCCCCCGCCACCAGCACGATGTGGTTCTGGCCGTGGGCGTCGACCTGGATGACCGCGGTGCCGGTCGACACGCCTGGCACAGCCTGGACCCTGGTCACGTCCACCCCTTCGTCCGCCAGTTGCTGGCACAGCCAGGCCCCGTGGGCGTCGTCTCCGACGCACCCCAGCATGGACACCGAACCCCCGAGCCGTGCGACCGCACAGGCCTGGTTGGCCCCCTTGCCCCCGGCATGCTGCTCCAAGGTCTGTGCCCTCACGGTCTCGCCCGGGACCGGAAACCGATCGACATACAGGACGAGGTCGACGTTCAGGCTGCCCAGCACCAGGATACGGCTCACCTCGGAGACTTCGGGCCAGGGCGGGGAATTCCCCTATCGGACATGAAATGATATTGAAAATGGGTTGACAACTCCGTGTCGAGGTGCTTATAATAAGGACACTATGAAGCGACAACATCATTGCCCGGTCAGCGCCGACCCCCGCTCCCTGTGGGTGAACGGTATTGGTTTCGGTACGTCCGCCGGGGCGGTGGGTGCTCCGTTGTAGCCTGCAGAGCAAGCTGCAGCGCAGCAAAGCCCACCTCCTGGCAGCGAGCCGAGGTGGGTTTTTTGTTGGGCGGAAACGGAGGACACGTGATATGATTCACGTTCGATTCAATGGTCGATCCTATGATCTGGACGAGCGAGAGCTGAGCTTGCGCGGCGGCGTGTCCGACGCCGAGTTGAAGCGCTCGGTGGCGCGGTTTCTCGAGGTGGCGTCGGAGAAGTTTCGATTCCACGTCGTGGACCGGCGTCCGTCCGGTGACGTCATCGTGCGGCCGGAGGCCGTGTATGGGTGAAACGACGTCCAAACCATACGCTGGTTGATCTAATCGATACGGGCGGGGCGCCCACGCGCCCCCAGGCCAAGCGGCCCCTGTTCGATAGTTAGACGGCCGCATCGGAGGTGTGCCCGGTGCGACCGTGGCCGGCACGGGTACTTTCCCGTGCCGGCCCGTTGCGGCCATGGCGCACGTGGAAGGGAGGGTGCATGGACCCAGAGATTCCATCCCTTGATCTCACCAGCCGGCAGGGTCGTGGCCGATCTTCCTGATAGCAGGTTCGCCCTGCGAGGCCAGGGGCCTGACTCTATCGGTTTCTGCGGAAGTAGCTCAACCTGGGCCCTGGAACGCCGGACGACCCAGGCGCTCTCGCACCCACTGTTCGAATGACTGGGTCGTCAATGTCGGGGATGGATCGTTGTTCCAGGTGTAGTGGTCCTCTACGCGGCCGTCCGGGTGGTACTGCTGGGCCTCGCACGTGCCTCGCCAGTAGCGGTCTGCGGCCGCGGGGTCGGGGAACTCGTCTTGCCATTCGCGATGCCAGAAAGCGGATGCGGCGCCGTCGTCGAGGCGCACATATTCGCACAACCGCCCCTGCTGGATGGCCGCCACCAGGCGCAACTGTCCGCTGGGGTAGGCACTGAAGTACACGCCGTTCTGGAGATAGGGCACTGGCTTTCGCTCCAGCGGAATGGGCTCAGGCACCGACTCGGGCCACCGGCGGGCCGTCGCAAGCAGACAGTCCGGTTCGAAACGAACATATTGAAGACAGAAGACCATGCGGGTCAGCTCTCGCAGATCCTCGGGCCAGGCCGGGTCGTCCAACAGGCTCTGACCCCGACGGGCCAGGAGCCGGCGTGGCGCGCGGCCTCCTCGTCGCCGGGACGTTCCTCCAGCCGAGTGTGCCAGTCGCCGGAAAGGGTCACTCAGGAGCCGGCGGGTTGGGGTCGGTAGCAGTTGACCTGGCCGCTGACGTGGGCCGTCGTGGTGGAGCCGTTGGCGTTGGTCCAGGTGCCGTTCTTCAGGCAGAGGGTCTTCTGTTGCACGGGACCGCCCTCCGGCACGTTCTGCTCCAGCACGGTGATCTGGCCGTGGCCATCGTTCGAGAGCACGATGGCGCTGTGATTGGGCTCGCCGCGCTCTTCCTGGTCTGTCGCGGTGCTGGTCTCCGTATCGGTCTGGGTGGTGGTCGTCGAGTTCGACTTGAAGTTACGGAACTGCAGCACGTCGCCCGGCTGCGCGTGGTCGAGCGAGACCTTGGTGCCCCAGTGGTAGTCGGCGTTCGCCGTGATCTTGCCGTAGCTCTCGGCGCCTTTGTAGCCCGCCGCCTTCAAGCTGTCGTCGACGAGAGAGTAACACTGGCCGTCGCCGTGAACCTGGCCCACCTGGCTCTTGGCATTCTGGACGACGGCGTCGGGCGTGGCAGTGGTGCCGCCCGCGGCGGTGTCGAGCGCGACAGGCGCGTCTCCCCCCACGACGCCCACCAGGCCATCGTGAATGTTGGCGCTGGCCAGACTCGGATTGAAGTGGCTCCCGGTGTCAACTGCTGGCGTGTTGGTCGCGCCCATCGACGCCGTAGGGTTGTTCGTCTGCGTGGTATTGGAGACCTGAGCAAGGTTCGACCCTGTCGCCGTGATGGCCATCTCGTCATCCCTCCGATTGGTTTTGTTACACCGATCTTAACAGGGCCGGACATGAGCGGATATGTTCCGCATCACCTGGTGGATCGTCATGGCCACAAAAGGAAAAAACCCGACCGGGTGGTCGGGTTCCCTGGTTGTGGAGGCAAAAACCGGTTAGACGGCCAGCACGTGACCGCCACCGCAGGGCGGTGGGGCTGGGGTGGCGGGGGGCTTGGGGGCCGGCTGGCCGACCGTGACCGTCCCGTTCTTGTCGCTGACGTCGACCGCCTTGTTGTTGGCGTCTACGGCCGACCACGACCCGTCCTTGTAGGTGACGGTCAGGCCGTTGCCGTTGACCACGACCTTCTGGTTGGAGCCGTCCGTGTTGATCTTGTCGTTGTTGCCGTTGACGCTGAAGTTGTCGTGGCTGCCGGTGGCAGTGACCGTGTCGGTGTTGCCCTTCACGTTGGCGGTGTTGTTGTTGCCCTTGAGCGTCACGGCATCGTCGTGGTTCCCTTTGCCCGTGGTCACGGAGTTCTGGTTGCCGGTGAGCGTGGCGGCGTTCTTGTTGCCATCGTTCGACACGGTATTGTTGTCGCCCGTGATGGTCGACTGGTTGGTGTTGCCCTTTTGTGTCAGGGTGTTGTTGTTGCCGGTCACGCCCGACTGGTTGCCGTTGCCCGTCTGGGTGATGCGGTTGCCGTTGATCTTGAAGCCGCCCCAGAGCGCCATGTCGCCGCCGCCGAGCATCCGGGGGGTTGACCCGGTGCCGCCGTTGACGGTCGAGGTGTTGTTCGCACCTTTCTGGGTGACCGAGTTCCAGTCGCCTTTGACGGTGCTGGCGTTGCGGTTGCCGCCCGACTGGGTGACGCTATTGAACTTACCGTTGGCGGTAGAGCTCAAGCCGCTGCCCTTCTGGCTGGTCGTGTCGTACGTCCCCTTGATGGTCGAGTGGTCGCCGGCCCCGCTCTGGGTGGTCTGGTTGCCAGGACCGCCGCTCTGCGAATGCGTGTTGGGCCCGGTGATGGGCACTGGGGGCTTCGGCTTCGGGGTCGGTGAAGACCCGCCCGTGACCGGCGGCGTGGACCCGCCCGTCGTGGGGGCAGAGCCACCCGTCGTCGGAGAGGAGCCGCCCGTCGTGGGAGACGACCCACCGCTCGCGGGGGCAGAACCGCCGCCGCTGCCGGAACCGCCGCCACTGCCCGAACCGCTGCCGCCCAGCGGATCGGAACCGCCCTGGCCGCCGTTTTCGAGCTGGCTCAGCTCCTGCTGGAGCTGCTGTTCCATCTCCTGCATCATCATCTCTTGCATCATCATCTCTTGGCCGAGGCTCTGCAGCATGCCCATCATGCCCTGCATGTTGCCCCCGCCCATGCCGCCCTCTTCGGGCTCGCCCAGGGAGCACCCGTCCTGAGGCATCCCGCCGCCCATCGGGCTCTGGCCCGGGAGGGGGAGGCCCATTTGCTGTAGCATCTGGCCTTCCTGGCACATCATCTGCGCCTGGTAGGAGTCCGTAAGGTTGTTAAGGCCCATGGAACCTTGGAGAGAAGTCGCGGCAAGCATCAGAGGGGACCTCCTGCATACGTCCGATACGCCGGGCCCCCTATGCGGTGGCGGCGCTTTCATCGGCTCTTCTTACACATTATCTTATCTTATGGATTTTGCGAAAACGCAAGGAAAAGGTAAATTTTTTGTGCTTTTTGCATACCTGGTCCGGCCGGGCGGGGAGGGGCGTCCGGCTTGATTCAACGGCTGCATCGGGCGTCCGGCAGAGACACACAATGCTAACAAACCCGGGCAGGGGGAGGCGCCCTCGCTCCGTATACCGTGGCGTGTCTCGACTGGGGTGGGCAGTGTTGCTGCTGGGGTTCATGCTGATCTCCGGCTGCCACTCCCGAGGACCCTCGCCCAATCTGGAGGGCGCGGCCCGCTCCGTGCTTGTCGTAGCCGCCGATCTGGATGCGCTCTCCTTGGACCCCGCCGTCGCCTACGAACCCAGCTCCGTCAACATCTGCATGAACCTGTACGAGACCCTGATTCGCTATGAGGGCACCGACTACAGCCATCCCCGCCCCGGCCTGGCGCAGAGCTGGGAAAGCCCCGACGGCCTGACCTGGACCTTCCACCTGCGACCCGACGCCCGCTTTGCCAGCGGCCGTCCCGTCGATGCCCAGGCCGTGCACGACTCGCTGGTCCGAGCCATTCGAATGGACCGCGACCCGGCCTGGATCCTGAAAGAGAACCTGGCCCCAGAGCGGATCGAAGTGGTCGACGCCCATACCATCCGCATGCGGCTTCTCCACCCCAGCGCCTACTTTCTCAGTACGCTGTTCAATGCGGTCGCGGCGGCCGTCGACATCCAGGAAGTCGCCCGGCACTCCGACTATTGGCTGCGTGACCACTCGGCGGGGTCCGGGCCCTTCACGCTCGCCCGCTGGGAGCCCGACGTGGCCATCACCATGGAGACTCGGGGAGGTACGCCCTTACGCCGCGTCATCATCAAAGACATCAAAGAACCCACCATGCAGCAGATGATGCTCCAGCGGGGCGACGTCGACATGGCGTACGACATTCCGCCGTTGCAGACCGCCAGCCTGGAGTTGGATCCGCATGTGGCCTTATTGCCGGCCCCCCTTCTACGAGTCTGGTACGTGGGCATGAACGTGACGCAGAAACCGCTGGACGACGTGCGGGTCCGCCAGGCCATCCGCTTTGCCATCGACTATCCCGGCATTCTCAAGTACCTGCTCAAAGGCCGGGGCATCAGCCTGGAAGGCCCCATCGTCCAGGGCATGCCGGGCTTTCATCCCGACCTGGGCGTGTACCACTACGATCCCCAGCGAGCCCGCCAACTTCTCAAGTCTGCCGGCCTCGGGAACGGGTTCGATATCACCCTCACCTCGGGGGGGGGCGCGACTGAACTGGGCCCGTCGGTGGAGGATTTGTGCGCCAAGCTGCAGCAGGACCTGGGGGCGGTGGGCATCCGGGTGCAGGTGCAGACGATCTCCGGAACCGCCTACCTGGACCTGTATCGGAAGGGCAAGCTGCAGCTCAACCTGGGCCTCTGGTCGGCCGACTATCCCGACCCCCACGACTTCATCGGGCCCTTCGGCCGGAGCGACGGGTCGCTGGCCATGCGGGTCCACTACGCCGACCCGGAGATGGATCGGCTCATCGACCAGGGCGCCGAGGAACTGAACCCGCAGCGTCGGGATGCCATCTATGTAGAGGCCCAGAAGCGGCTCGCCGACTCCGGCCCATGGGCCATTCTGGTGCAATCGGAGAAGACGCTCCCGATGCGCCGGGAAGTGCACGGTTTCGTATGGAATCCGTTGTCGACCATGGATTTCAGCCACGTCTTCAAGGCGGCGCCATGACGCATCTTACGATGGTGGCTCGCCGGCTGGGTTTCACCATTTTCCTGCTGTTGGGCATATCGCTTCTGACGTTCATCATCTCACACTGTGTGCCGGGCGATCCGGTCGCCACCCTGTTGGGCGAGCGCGGGACCGAGGCGCAGATCGCCAACCTCCGCCACCAGTTGGGTCTCGACCGCCCCCTGCCGGTCCAATACGCCCACTACGTGTGGGACCTGCTGCACATGGATCTGGGCCAGTCCCTCCGCACCCGGCGCCCCGTGCTGGACGACCTGGTCGACTACTTTCCGGCCACGGTGGAGCTATCGACCACCGCTTTGTTCATCGCCCTCTTGCTGGGCATTCCGCTGGGGGTGGCGGGCGCCTTGGGGCACAACCGCTGGCCCGATCACCTGACCCGCGTCGGCGCGTTGACGGGCGTATCGACTCCCATCTTCTGGCTGGGCCTCCTCTGCCTGCGGCTTTTTTACAGCCGCTGGGATCTTCTGCCCCCCGGCGGACGCATCGGAGACTACGTCGATCCGCCCGTCCGACACACCGGACTCTTGCTGGTGGATGCCCTGTGGGACCACAACGGACCCGCTTTCTTGAGTGGGTTGCAGCACCTCTTGTTGCCCGCGGCCTGCCTTTCGGTCGTGGCGCTGGCCAGCATGGCCCGGCTGGTCCGCTCGCAGATGCTCGAGGTGCTGTCGCAGGACTATGTGCGCACCGCCATCGCCGGCGGGCTCCGCTATCGGACCGTCATCTTCCGTTACGCGCTCAAGAACGCCTTGCTGCCGGCCATCACGGCCGTCGGTCTGCAGTACGGCTCCCTGCTCTCTGGGGCGGTGCTCACCGAGACCATTTTCTCCTGGCCTGGGATTGGAAAGTACGCCGTGGGGTCGATGGTCAACCTGGACTTCCCCGCGCTCATGGGGGTGACGCTGCTCATTGCCGTGACTTACAGCCTGGTGAACCTGGCGGTAGACCTCATCTACGTTTTTGTCGACCCGAGGCTACGGAGCGGGCGGGACGCCTCATGACCTGGTATCGACATCCGCTCTGTCGCATCGGCGCTGCCATCATCCTGGCGTTTGTCCTGGCGGGGGTGGCGGCCGGGCATCTGACCCGATACGACCCCAACTGGCAGGACCTCAGCGCCCAGTTGGCAGCCCCCAGCGCGTCGCACTGGTTCGGCACGGATTCGCTGGGCCGCGACATCTACAGCCGGGTTTTGTACGGCGCTCGGGATTCGATACCGGTATCGTTTGCGGTGGTGGCCCTGGCGGTGGCTCTGGGGCTCTTGCTGGGCGCCCCGGCCGGGTACTTCGGGGGCGCCGTCGACGAAGTCCTCATGCGGGTCACGGACCTGTTCCTGGCGTTCCCCTCCCTCATCTTGGCCATGGCCATCGCGGGCGCACTGGGCCCGTCGCTCCCGCACGTGCTACTGGCCTTGTCGATTTCGTGGTGGCCGTCGTACGCGCGGCTGGTTCGATCGCAGGTGATGGGCTGGCGGGACGCTCCGTTTGTCGATGCAGTGCGCTGCATGGGCGCGTCGCCGGCCCGCATCCTGGTTCGACACGTCCTGCCCAACTGCATCGCTCCGGTCGTCGTCCAGGCGACCCTGGATCTCGGGGGCGTCATTCTGACGGCGGCAGGCCTGAGTTTCATCGGCCTGGGGGCGCAGCCTCCCGAGCCCGAGTGGGGCAGCATGGTGAACGCCGGCCGACTGTATATCGCCTCGCAGTGGTGGGTGGCGACCTTTCCCGGGCTCGCCATTCTCTTGACGGGCTTCGGTTTCAACCTCTTCGGTGACGGCTTGCGGGATGCGTTGGACCCGCGCCGGGCGGGTCGCTGACATGCTGCTCTCGGTGGAAGGCCTGCAAGTGGCCTTCGGAGACGTCGGGGTCGTGCGAGGTGTCACGCTCTCGCTGGAAGCCGGCGAAACGCTGGGCCTGGTGGGAGAGACCGGGTGCGGGAAATCCGTCATGGCCCTCACCATCATGGGGTTGATTCCACAGGCCCGTATCGAAGGAACGTTGACGTTCGACGGCCTGGACTTGCGCGCCCTCTCGCCTCGGCAATGGGAGGACGTGCGGGGGCGCCGGATCGGCATGGTGTTCCAGGACCCGTTTACGGCCCTCAACCCTGTCTTTACCATTGGAGATCAGGTGAGTGCGGTGCTGGCCCGCCACTTCGGCTTGAAGGGGGCGGGTCTGCGAGATCGGATGCTGGGCTGGCTGGGGCGTGTCGGTTTGCCGCCCACCGCGGACTTTGCCGCCCGCTACCCGCATCTGTTGAGCGGCGGGCAGCGGCAACGTGTGGCGATCGCCCTGGCCCTGGCCGGCGAGCCGACCTTGCTCCTGGCCGATGAACCCACGACCGCCCTGGACGTGACCGTCCAGGCCCAGATCCTGGACCTGCTGCGCACCCTGCAACGACAGACGGGCGTGGCCGTGGTGTTCATCAGCCACGACCTGGACGTCATCGGCAGTCTGTGTCACCGGGTCGCCGTCATGTATGCCGGGCGGATTGTCGAACAGGGCGAGACGACAGCGCTCTTTGCAGGTCCCCGGCATCCGTATACGCGGGGGCTGTTCGAAGCGCGGCAACCACACGACGGTCGACTGCCGGCCATTCCGGGATCGGTACCGCCGCCGTCGGCCTTTCCCCAGGGCTGCGCTTTCCACCCTCGCTGCGGGCGGATGCAGCAGCGCTGTACCGAGGAAGTCCCCGAACTGGGCCCCGCCACGCCGACCCAAGCCGCTTGCTTCTACCCTTTCTGACTCTGTTTACCAGACTTCGAGCTGGAGGCCAGGAATCACGCTCAGTTCGGTTCGGTTTCGGGTCACTAGCCGACGGTCGTTGGCCAGGGCGATGGAAGCGATCAGCATATCATTGGCACCGACCGGCGTCCCGGCTCGTCGCAAACCGGATCTCAGTACGCCATACTGCTCTGCCGCATGGTCGTCGAATACGTCCGAGATAAAGAGCTTGAAGAATTCAGCCAACCGCTGCAGGTTGGCGGCCACGCGTTGGCTGCAACGGGCACCGTACAGTAGCTCCGCCTGGACGACGGAACACAAAACCACATCGTCTCGTGACAGGGCGCCCAATCTCTTGCGTACGGCTTCATCCTGTCCGTTGAGCCAGGCAATACAGATGTTGGTATCGAGGAGTCGTTTCACCAGCCTTCTCGCTCTTCCGGGGCGAGAAGCTCCACCTCAGGCAAGCTGCAACTGCCGTACGTCGCTTCCAATTGCTGCTTCCAGTCGGATGGTTCGGAGGCCTTTCGAGCCAGCTCGGCCATGTACGCCGACACGCTGATACGAGCTGCCTTGGCCCGCCGCCGAATGTCTTTGGCGAGTTCGTCTGGAATGTAGATGGTGAGTTGGGACATATGCCAATTATACGCCCCATGATTGCAAGCCGTCAACCACTCGCGGCACTCCTCGGGATGGCCGCATCCGGCAGATGCACCCCTTCCCAGAAGTTGCGTCACACGTTCCCCGCGCTCCCAGCGTGTCGCCGTAGGACACGCACACTACCCCTGTGTGCGCATGCCGGTTCAGCACGCAGAGTCAGGCTGGCGGTCGAGGCGCGTCCAAGGCGGTCTTTCTACCGCGGCCGGTGTAGTTGATGGCCCCGTCCGGTGGCGTGTCCAGGGAAGGACCGTATTCCATATAGCGAGTCTGGATGATCAGGCCGGTGGCGGCGTCGATATAGAACGTCTCAGGCCGCGGGGCATCCTCTCCGAACTCCTCCAGTTCCCAGTACCAGCCGTCGGCGCCGCGTTGCAGACCCGTGAAAAAACGCTCGGAGGCCATGCCCGCTTGTCGGGCGATAGCCTCCGCCCCCGAGTGAGAGACAGTGATCTGGTCGTCAGCCGAAGGCATGTCCCAAGAGGCGAGCCGTGCTTCCAGGTCGATAAAGCGCCCCTGGTCATCCAGATACAGTCGCAGTTCGCATTCGAACGCTGAGATATCGAATGCGGGCATCGGCAGATCGAACACCAGCCACAAGTGTCGATCGCTTTCTGGGGGTTGGTCGACCCAGCGGGCCTCGCCACTGCACTGCGACAGGTAGCCCCGACGCAGCACCAGTTTCCCGTACCGGGCGGCTCCCAGATGGCGCTCGAGCGCCGCCTGCAGGGCTGGACGGATGTCCCCAGGGACATCTGCCCAGCCCTGCACCGCCTTACCCGTGGGAACAGACGGGTCACCTACGACTTTGGCCCAGCTCACCGCGAAAGCTTCGCAGGCACGGGGGTCATTCCCGCATGGTGAAGCTGCAATGCCTTGCTGGTCAGCAATGCCCTTCCGAGTACGTGCGAGGACGAGAGCATAGAGTTTGTTAGCGGGTGACGAAAGATACTGACTGAGAGACGTCCGCCTCGGTAAGATGGAGAGGCAGAGCCCACTTTCAGGAGTAGCGTATGTTGGTTCGCGTCAGTCCGTCAAACTACGTGGTTCGCGTCTCGCGCGGCAAGGTCGTCAGCGTCGGCCAGGGGACCTCTTTCTGGGCGTGGCCCTGGGAGACGTGGCTTCAGTTTCCGGCCACCCTGCAGTGGATGCTGTTCTCTTGCAGCCAGGTCACGCGGGAGAAT
>DASYBA010000493.1:0-7460 GCA_036501005.1 Candidatus Xenobia bacterium
ACCCTTGCCATTTATCGCCCCGCCGAGGGCAAGTCCCTGTTCCTCTTGAAGACGCTCATCTTTCTTCTTGTTACTCAACTGGTCCAGCACGATCTGCGACCGTGAGTGGTAGTCGGTGGCCCCAGCCTCCCGCTGGGCATAGAAGGTTGCCATCGGATCGGCCATCTGGTAGCCCGTCAGCGCCAGCACGGCCTCGTCGACCACCACCACGGCGGCTTCAGCGTTCGATACCGGATGGCCATCCGCGTCGGTCAGCTTCAGGTGGATGGCGGTCTTCCCGCCGGGTTCCAGGCTGGACGGCGCCGCGGAGGCGTCTACCGTCAACTGCCGAGTTCGAGTCGATATGGGCAAAGTCAGAGATCCGCCGGCAAAGGCCGGCCGGGTGCCACCCGTGTCCTCGTCCGTCGACTGGCCGACCAGGTCGACCTGCAGGTCGACATTCGGCAGCCAGGCTGGGTCGATAGGAATCTTGAGGGTGTATGAATTGCCCTTCAGGTGGATCCGCTCGGTGCGGATGATGCCCGACCGGCGCAGGCTGACCAGGCCCTCCGCCCCGGCGAACGGGGCGCTGACCAGCACCTCGGCGGTCTGCCCAGGCTGGTAGGTCTGGCGGTCCGGAATCAAGAGGACCTTTTGCTGCGCCACGCCTTTCGCCTGATCCTCGGTCTCGCCCGCCACCCACAGAGTCAGCTCGCTCTGGTTCGGACGCCCCTTGTCGTCCTCGACCGTGGCTTGCAGTGAATACATGCCCCCGGTCGAAGGGTGAAACTCGGTCGATACGGCGTCCGACGCGCTGGTCACGGTCTTTTCCTGGACGTCGGTCTCCACCGTCCGCCACTGCCCTTCGTCGTCCTCCTGGTACACCCGCCGGGCGAGATGCAGCGAGACCTGTCTCCCAGCCCGCGTCTTGCCGTCCACGTCGCACACCAGGACTCGGATGGGAAGCGGCTGGCCGCCTTGAACGAACGTTCTGTCGCTATGCAACCCTACATAGAGCTTCGATGGATGGACGAGCACGGCGGCGGTGGCTCCCCACGATTGTCGATTGACGTCTTGAACGTTGGCGGTCGCGCTGATGCTGACGGGGTGCGCGGGCACGTCCCGCAAGACGGTCACTGCCAGGATGTGATGGCCGTTGCCGTCCGTGCGGCTCTGAAACGTCTGGTAGGCGGTGCCGCTCGCGACGCCGGGCACCCACTCTTCCCAGCCACCCCACCACGGCGTCCAGGTGCCGAAGCTGTACGCTTCGTGGCCAGGTGGCGAATAGCTGGTAGCGGAAGCGGACACGCTCCAGTTGACGGGGGCAGCGGGCAGCGCTCCCCCTGCGTAGTAATGGGCGTCGACGCTCACCATGGCCGTGTCGCCCAGGTAGTAGGGTCCGCCTTCGGACTGGGCTGCCACCTCGAACTCGGGCCGGCGGAACTCCTGCACCTGGATGGGGTGGGACATGGTCGTGTTCCCCAGACCGGCCCCGGGCCGGGCGGACATGCTCAAGGAGGCCGTGCCCAGGTTCATGGCGTCGGGCAGCGTGAAGTGCGTATCGAATCCACCCAACGGGCTGACGTCGGCATGGCCTTTCAGCACCTGGTTGCCGCGAGCATCCGTCAGGCTCCAGTCGATGCTGTCGACCGTACCCGATACTCCCCCCACGTCGCCGGTCGTCCCCGCCCCGTGGCGGCGAACCCATCCCTTGACGTGGACTTCCTCCTTGGGTCGATACATGCCCCGATCGTCGAACACGAACCAGGCCAGCGAGTCGGTCTGGCTATACCGCTGCCACGCGCCAGGGCCGCCATAGATGGACGGATTCTGGGGCAACAGGGCCAGGTCGTCCCCCTGCCGCGCCAGCAGCATGCCAGCGCTCTGTGGCGGCAGGGGCAGAGTCGCCGTCCCGTCGTCAGCCGTGCGGGCAGTGACGTTCCGGGGCCAGAGGGTCAATTCGACGTCGCTGGATGGTTGACCGTCGGCCAGTCGAGTCGCCCAGGCGACCATGCGATTCGAATCGGCGGTCGCGTCCAACCCGATATGGGTGACCTGCACCCAGCTCTGCGCGGCCTGCTTTTCCCATGGGTTGACCGGCTGCGTCAGCGGTTGCACGTCGACGAAAAGCTGGCCGAAGCCGTGGGTGGTCCCTTCCGAGAGATCCAGGTGCGTTTCTATCGGTTCGTCGGGCGCTCCTTGGATGTCGATGACGCGATCCACGACCTGCTGGCCGGGGGGCGGTGGAGGGTTGCGCTGGTCCCGCCAATTCATCATGTACTTGGAGAAGGCTTGCCAGTCGTCCGGTCCCACTCGATACATGCGCAGGCGAAGCTGGGGGTAGTTGACCGACATGATGGTCCAGGAAGGCTTGCCGTTCGGATCGGCGATGAAGAACGGGCCGCCCAGCCCGGCCAGGCTGGGGCGGGCGGGCCCTACTTCTATCGAAACAGACACGGGGTGCCCGAGGGTCTGGGCGTAGCGGTCGCGGAGCGGCGGATCCACCGTCACCCGATAGGTTGTCCGCCCTCTGACCAGGCCGCTGATGCTGATGGTCGACCCGTTGACGTGAAGGCGAGCTTCAGGCAGTGCGGGTTCGACGTGCACCCACGACTTCTGGAAACTGGACCGATCCAGCTCGTTGTTGAAGTTCAGGTACCAGCCGGAGTCGGGCGATATGGGCCCGTGGTCGCCGCTGTAGCTGACCAGGTCCAGCGGGTCGTAGGTGCGAAAGCTGAACGTCTGCACGAGGGACGTCTTGAGCGGCCCCTCGAGGGAGGGCGTCCCCGGACCTATCGAAACGAGGTAGCCATGCGCTGGCTGGAGCGGCGTGGTCGCCTGGAAGGCCAGCCATCGCCCGGGTTGGGCCGACTGGCTGAGGGCCTTGAGCTCGGGATCGGCCGCCACTTCGGTGCCGGTCAGACGGCGCACCGCCACCGTCTCGTGGCCCGTTTTCAGCGACGTAGTGGCGAGAACGGCATCCGGGTCGACGTCCTGGTCGAAAGCGACGAACAGCTTGGGCTCGAGGGGCTGGCTGTTCCCCGTGGGGTAGGACGACATGAGACGGGGCGGCGGGGTCTTGAACGTCCAGGTGGCGGCCTGCGAGAGCGTGGCCCCGGTGGCGGAACGGGTGCCGGCGGGCACCACCACGGTGTATTCAGTGGCCATCGGGAAGCGCGGCTTGCCGTCGTAGACCAGCGTCTGCGGGCCCAGCCAGCGCCACTGCCCGGGGGGCTGTGGCGTCAGTTGGGCGGGCACGCCCTTGGCGGCCAGGTCGGCCAGGCCGGTGATCGGCACCATGGGCTGCGAGAACGTGATGGACATCTGGGGGACGATGAGGATAGACCCTTCGGGAGCGTGGCGCAGCACGGTGAGGGGTCCGGAGGCCACGGCAGGCGTCGGGAGCATAGCGGGTGGGGGGAACGGGGTGTGCACGGTCTCGCCGGTGCGGGGCGGAGGCAGGCTCTCGGCCCGATGGGCAAACGGCACCTTGTCGGTCGGGGTCACCGCCATGGGGGGGAGATTCTTGACCAGTCGGGCGACCTCCGACACGGGCAGCCAGGTGCCCGCGGCCACGGGGTTGGCTTCCGCCTTGGTGTCCGGCGGTTGCCCCTCGGCCAGGTGGATCTCGATGCCGGGGGTCGGGGTGGGACTCCCCGCGGCGAGAACCACCTCAGGGGTGGCATGGCGGCCCGGAGATGGCGTCCAGGTCGTGTGCGGCCCGCTCTGCAGCAGCGCGGCGCCCAGCAGGGCGATAAAGAAAGCCAGGGCCAGGAACCCCTGCGTGGTCCGTCCGGGTGACTTGGTCATGGCGCCCCTCCTAACTGCCGCGGCAGTTCGCTGCGCGTTTTGCAGAGTTCCTTTGTCGCGAACGGGGTCAGGATTATTCCAGGGTTCAGGGGGTCGGGCACGAACGCCCGGGCATGCGCCATGGGTGGATCTGGCTCTGGCTCGGGTGTGCGGCGGTTCTGCAGGCGGCCCCGGCGGCCGACACGGTGGCGCACGACCTGGCCGAGGTGCACGTGCGCTCGGCCTGGCTCCTGGCGTTCACGGTCCAGGAGGAGCCGCATCGCCTGGTCGAAGAGGAGGCGCTGGCCGCCTTCGAGTTTGACAACGGGCGGTACAAGCTGGTCCACGTGTATCGACACCCCAAGGCAGGCTCGACGTGGCAGCTCAAGGTGGAGTACGGCATCCCGGTGTCGACGGCGGCCGACTTCGACACCCGCCCCAGCCCGAGCCAGGTGGAGATCTTCCTGCAGGATTCGTGGTGGCCGTTCAAGGCGAACCCAGGCTGCAAGCTGCTGCAGGGGGAGGTCTATACGGATGCGTGGCAGGCCGCCCTCGGGTATACGCCCCACCACCAGTACCCAGCGCCAGACCGTATCGAGTCCAAAAAATAATATTCGAAACGTCTTGACGCTACCCTCCATCGCCTGTATAATGACGACATCATGTTGAAATCGTCAATGAAGCGGCAAGAGCCACGTACCCACACCCCTACGGTGCTGGGTATTGATCTTGTCGTGACGGGAGATGGAACGGCCGTGTTCTAGCGGCTGCCACAGAGATTGCTCTGTGAAGACCCATCTCCAACGTGTGGAGGTGGGTCTTTTAAGTTTTCAACAGAGTTGTTGTTCGCGCCCCAACCGTAAAAGCATACACTTGTGCGAACAACTACAACGGTCTGCCGCGGGCCTTTGCCGTAGGAGGTCCGTGGTAGCGGGAGACAGGCCGGTCGGGAGTTTCCGTCACCTGTTTCCGGGGCAGGCACCGAGTCCCGGGCACCTCGCGTGTTCGATTCCGGTGCCTGCCCCGTGGCACCAGCGGCACTGAGAGTGTAACGAACCGGTCGCGTTACATTCCCTCATGTTACGCGGCTGGTACGTTACAAAATTTAGAGTTGTCGTTCGCGCCCCAATCGCAAAAGCATACATACGTTGGTTAGCGTAAGGGTGGCAGGTTCGAATCCTGTCTGCGCCGTGTGGCGCAGTAGCTCAGTGGATAGAGCATTACGAGTATAGTCCCGGCTTCGGCCGCGGTCTTGCTTTTCAAACTTGTGCGGACGACATCAATTTTCTGGCAAAGGAGGCTTGTTTTGGAAACGGGGGTGCGCCCCGACATGGAAAGCTTACATACTGGTAGGTCGCCTCGGCGGCCGAGGTTCGAATCCTCTCAGCCCTGAATGGGGCACCCAAAACAGCTTTTCGAACTTGTGCACCACCGTTTCCAAAGCAAACTTCCGAACCATTGGCCAGGGGTCGAAGCAACAGGCTTATCATGTCGCGGGTTCGAGCCCCGTCGGTGGGCAACCACCGTAGCTCAGTTGGCAGAGCACCAGCCTGGGCAATCCCTTATCTCTGGCAATATTCTACCCCCTTCAGCCAGGGGTCGAAGTCAAAGGCTTATCTGGGACCATGGGTCGCTGGTTCGAATCCCGCCGGTGCCGCAAGTCGCCGTAGCTCAGCCTGGTAGAGCAATGGAAATGCCTTCGGCGTCCCTTATCTCTGGCACTCTTGAAAGGAGACGGTCATGACGAACTACGCCCAGCACCTGAACCCCGCCCACACCCCCCAGAGCGAGCCCCTGGATGCCCGGCAGGTGAAGAACCAGGCCGGCGGCTGGGTGTATGCCATGTCCGACATGGATCGGGTGCGCCGTTTCTTGATCCTGGGCAGCGAGGGCGCCACCTACTACGCCAGCGAGCGCAAGATGGTGGTGGAGAACGCCCAGACCGTGCTGCGGGCGTTGACCGTAGACGGTCCCGCAGTGGTGCGCCTGGCCACCGACATGTCGGTTTCCGGGCGTGCGCCCAAGAACGATCCCGCCATCTTCGTGCTGGCCCTGGCCATCCGACACGGCGACGATCGCACTCGGGCCGAGGCCTATGCGGCGGTGCCCCAGGTCTGCCGTATCGGTACGCATCTGTTCACGCTGATGGAGTACCTCAAGCAGTTGGGCAAGGGCGAGAGCCGGGGCCTGCGTACGGTGTTGCAGCGCTGGTACCTGGAGAAGGAGCCCTCGGCGCTGGCCTGGCAGGCCGTCAAGTACCAGCAGCGCAACGGCTGGAGCCACCGGGACGTCTTGCGAATGGCCCACCCGAAACACCGAGAGCTGGAAGGCAACGCCATCCTGCACTGGGTGGTCAAGGGGTGGCCCGACGTCGAGAACGACCCGCCCGAGCGGGCTGGCTTGCGGACCATCTGGGCCGTGGAGCGGGCCCGTCGAGCGACGGCCGAGAGCGAGATCGTCCACCTGATTGAGACGTATCGACTGCCGTTCGAGGCCATTCCCACCGAGTGGCTGAAAGCGGCTGCGGTCTGGTCGGCCTTGATTCCGCACCTGGGCTACACGGGTCTGGTGCGCAACCTGGCCCGCATGACGGCCAACGGCACGCTGGCCCCGTTGAGCGGGAACGTGTCGAAGGTCGTCGAGCGGCTGCGGGATGCGGAGGCGCTGCGGAAAGGCCGCGTGCATCCCATCCAGATTTTGTCCGCGCTGAAGACGTATGAGCAGGGCAAGGGCGAGCGGGGCAGCTTGACCTGGACGCCTGTCGCCGCCATCGTCGATGTGTTGAACGACGTCTTCTACCATGTCATGGACCAGGTGGAGCCCGTCGGCGGCCCCGGCGCCCCTGGGCGCTTCGCCGCTGAGGGACCTGAGGCCGGCCACCGAAGCTGCGGAGGAGCCCGCGACGGAGCAGCTTCCAGCCAGCGGTGGTTCCTGGGGTTGGACATCTCCGGCTCGATGTGGTCGGGGACGATCGCCGGCGTGCCCGGTCTGACGCCCGCCGTCGCCACGGCCGCCATGGCCATGGTGACGATGCGGCAGGAGCCCAGCGTCTATTGCATGGCCTTCACCGGTACGCCGGTCGAGGTCAAGCTGTCGGCCCGCCAGCGGCTGGACGACGTGCTGAAAGAGACGCAGGCCCTGTCGCACCAGATGGGTCGAACCGACTGTGCGGTGCCCATGCGGTATGCCCTGACCCACCACATTCCCGTGGATGTGTTCTGCATCTACACCGACAATGAGACCTGCGCGGGTCCCATCCACCCGATGGAGGCCTTGCGCCAGTATCGCCGGGTGACGGGTATTCCCGCCCGGCTGATGGTGGTCGGCATGACGGCCACCGGCTTCACCATCGCCGACCCTCTGGACGGTGGAGCCCTGGACGTCGTGGGATTCGACAGTGCCGCACCCACCCTGATGGCGAATTTCGCCCGGGGCACGGTGTGAGAGGGTCGTTCATCGTCCGCGGTCGGTCATCCGTCGAAAGACGGATGGCTGGCCGTCGACCTTCAATTTCAGCCAGGGGTCGACGTTGTAGGGTTACCTGACCTCAACAGTCAGTGTCCCTTCGGACACTCTTCCTGCAGCACACCTTATCTCTGGCCCTTTTTCGTCAGGGGTCGAAGCGATACGGTTACCAATGGTAAAGCCCCTCGGGGTGAGCGGTTCGAGCCCCGCAACCGTTGGCCTTACGA
>DASYBA010000494.1:0-13687 GCA_036501005.1 Candidatus Xenobia bacterium
ACCATCCCTCTGAAGCGGAAAGCGTTGGAGCCGCATCTGCGGTATTGCCGTTTCGTCGACAAGAAGGTGACCGTCCTTGTCGAGTACCTCGACTACAAGACGCCCTTCAATAAAGGGGAAGAAGGCACGCTCTACTGCGGCAACATGCTGGAGTGCTACCACAACCAGGTGCAGTGCCGTTACAGCGGCATCTCGCCGTTGTACCCGGATCCGTTCCAGGGGGCTGCTCGAGATTACGAGGAGCCAGAAGCCGAGGAGACGCCGGTGGCCGAAGACGAGCCGACGCCCGCCATCACCGACCTGGAATTGACGCCCGGCGCCCGCAACGAAGAGAGCAACCCCTCGTAGAGCTCTACCAGGCGACGGGCAGATGGTCCCGGTGCCGCCCCGGCCAGACCGGTCTGTCGACGCAGAGCGTCCAGCGCTTGCGGCTCGGCCAAGAGGCGATTGACCCGGCTGGCCAGGTCCTCGACATGCGGCGCGCACAGGAGGCTGCCAGGGCAGCCCCGCAGGGCGTCGAGAACGCCGCCTACCCCCACCGCTACGACGGGCGTGCCCGCCTGCAAGGCCTCGCCGACCACGAGACCCTGCGTCTCGGTGACCGAGGCGAAGACAAAGAGATCGGCCCCGGCATAGTAGCGAGTGATCTCCTGTCGATCGACCATGCCGGTGAACTTTATCGCGTCGGACAGGCCGAGACGGCGGGCCTGCTCCTCGAGTCGGGTTTTGTCCGGCCCGTCCCCGACGACCACCAGGGCCGTCTCGGGATGCGCACGCCAGATGTGCGCGAAGGTGTCGACGAGAAAACTGACGTTCTTCTCCGGGGCCAGGCGCCCGACGGTCAGGAGCACACGACGGTCGTCCCAGCCGAGTCGCCGGCGCAGCCAGCTCCGGTCGACCCCCTCCAACCCGGGCAGAGCGATGGCGGTGGGCAGCACTTCGATGGGCCGGATCACCCCGTAGCCCTGCAGGAGCCGCTGGATTTCCGCGGTCGGGGTCAACACCATGTCGGTGATGTTGCAATACGAGCGGCTGGCCCACACCATGGCGCGGCGGCCCCACGTCAGCGGCACGGGGAGGTAGTGCGCGTAGTCCTCCAGGCGGGTGTGGTAGGTGAACACCAACGGCGCCCCATAGCGGCGGGCCCAGGAGCGTGCCAGGAGGCCGGTCGAAAAGGGGCTGTGGGCGTGAATGACGTCCAGGGTGGGCGGCGGTTGACGACGCATGAACGGGGTGGCCGCGCGGTACGCCGTGCGGGCCGGCAACCCGATGGATCGCAGGGGAATGATGCGGGGATCGCTGTAGGCCTCGTAGTCGGGAGTGAACAGCCACACCTCGTGGCCCTGCGCCTGCAACTCCCGCCGGAAGGTCTCCACCGAGACCACGACCCCATTGGTGATGGGCCGATAGCACTCGGTGAAAATACCAATCCTCATATCAACCTTATTGCCCCGTTTACTGGGGAAACCCTCCCCTCACCTTGAATCTCCGGCGACGTGTGGACGTGGCCAGGACAACGGGTGGTGGTCACCGGGGCAGCCGGGTTCGTCGGCGGCCGGCTGTCGACTCGGTTGACCGATCTGGGCGCTCTCTGCCTGCCGTGGAGCCGCCGAGAGGTGGACTTGCTCGACCGGGAGAAAACCCTGGCTCGCATGGGCCGGGAGGAGCCCACGCTGGTCGTCCACCTCGCCGCCTCTTTAAAAGGGCGCAGCCACCCTGGGTGGGTGCCCCCGGACAACCTGACGGCGGCCCTGCACGTACTGGAGGCGGCCGCCGGGGTTCGGGTCTTGCACGTCGGCACGTTGGATGAGTATGGGGATGGTGCGACACCTTTTGACGAAACCCAGGCGGCCCGTCCCCTGACCCTCTACGCCGCGGGCAAAGCGGCGGCCGGCCTGTATGTCGCCCAGGCCGGCGGCGTGCATGTGCGCCTCGCGCTGGTGTACGGGCCGGGCCAGGACGAGCGCTTCTTCATCCCCCAACTGCTGGGCGCGCTGCGGCGGCGTGAGCCGTTCGACATGACGGCCGGCGATCAGGTGCGGGACTTCATCTATATCGACGACGTGGTGGAGGGACTGGTCCGGCTGCTGGCCTCGGAGGTGTGGGGCAGGACGGTCAACCTGTGTTCCGGCCAGGGCCGGTCTCTGAAGGAGGTCGTCGGCGAGGCACAGAACGTGGCCGGCGCTTGCGGATTAGTGAACCTTGGAAAGCTGCCGTATCGGCCCCGAGAGGTCTTCTGTACGGTCGGATCCAACGCCAGGCTGGCGGCCTTGACCGGCTGGCGGCCGGCGACCTCGCTTGAAACTGGGTTGCGACGTGCCTGGGACGATGGCTGAGCCAGAATTCGATCAGCACGCCGGGCACTACCAGGAGGTCCTGGATCAGTCGCTGGCCGCCTTCGGCGAAACGACCGAGTTCTACGCCCGGCTCAAGGCCCAGCAGTTGCTGGCCTACACCGCGAGCACGCTGGGCACCCCCCGGGCCTTGAGTTGTCTCGACGTCGGCTGCGGCACGGGGGTCACCATGGCGTGCCTGGATGAGAGCTTCAGCTCCCTGTCTGGCTGCGACATCAGCACCGGCATGGTCGCGGAGGCCGCCAAGCGCCTGCCCGCGGTGCACCTGGAGGTGTGCCAGCCCGGCGTGGCCCTGCCCTTTGCCGATCGGTCGTTCGACGTGGCTTACACGGCCTGCACCCTGCATCACGTCCCGGTGGCCGACCGCCCGGCGTTCGTGGCCGAGATGGTGCGAGTGGTCAGGCCCGGTGGGCTGGTCTTTACCTTCGAACACAATCCGTACAACCCCGTCACCCGAGCCGTCGTCAAGGGCTGTGAATTCGACAATGACGCCATCCTCTTGACGCCCCGGGAAGCCCGGCAGCTTTTCTCCCGCGCTGGCCTGGACCGACTGCGCCTGCGCTATTACATCTGGTTTCCCCGCAGCCTGGGCTTCCTGCGGGGCTTGGAGCCGGCGCTGGGCCGAGTGCCTCTGGGCGGGCAATACGTCCTGGCCGGGAGGCGGGCGCCTTGACGCTGTTCTCGCTGGTGGTTCCGCTCTATAACGAGGAGGGGGTGCTGCGGCCGGTGGCCGATGGCCTGCTGCAGGCCTTCCGGCAGGCCGGGGAACCGCTGGAGCTCGTGCTGGTCGACAACGGCTCGCACGATGGCACCGGCCGGGAGATCGAGGCTTTGAAGGCCGTGGCGCCCGAGGTGCGCCAGGTGCGAGTCGAGGTCAACCAGGGCTACGGCTGGGGCGTGCTGTGTGGGCTGCGGGAGGCCACGGGCACCCATCTGGGCTACATGGCAGGCGATGGGCAAATCGAGGCGTCCGACGTGGTCGCGGTCTGGCAACGCATGAAGGCCGGCAACTGCGACGTGGCCAAGACGTGCCGGGTGCGGCGTGAGGACGGTCCCATCCGACAGGTCGTCACGTTCTTCTGCAACATCATCTTTCCCGTGGTGTTTCCCGTTCGAACCCGAGACATCAACGGCACGCCCAAGATCATGACACGCCAGGTGTACCAGGATCTGAAGCTGGAATCGAAAGACTGGTTTCTGGATGCTGAATTGATGATCAAGTGCGCCCGCCGTGGGCTGCGGGTGGCGGAGGTGCCGGTGACGTTCCGCGCTCGGGCCGGTGGCATTTCCCATGTCCGATTTTCTTCGCTGGTCGAATTCATGGTCAATATCGCCCGGGCCTGGTGGAAGGGGATTCGATAGGTGCAGGTCGTGATTTTGTGCGGTGGCATGGGCATGCGGATTCGAGAGGAGTCTGAATATCGACCCAAGCCCATGATTGAGATCGGCCGCCGTCCCATCCTGTGGCACATCATGAAGTTCTATGCCCACTACGGCTTTGAAGACTTCATCCTGTGCCTGGGCTACAAAGGCGACTACATCAAGAACTTTTTCCTCAACTATCCTTACATGAACGGCGACTTCACCGTGACCCTGGGACGGGATTCGAAGGTGGACGTGCACCAGACGAACCATCACGAAAACTGGCGGGTCACCCTGGTCGACACGGGCTACGACAGCCAGACGGGCGCCCGCATCAAGCGGGTCGAGAAGTACGTTCGAGGGAACGATTTCATGTTGACGTACGGCGATGGTGTATCGAACGTCGACGTGCATGCCCTGGTGCAGGTGCATCAAGGCCACCGGCACCTGGCAACGGTGACCGGGGTCCGCCCGCCGTCCCGCTGGGGCGAACTGGTGGTGGACGAGACCCGGCGGGTGACCGAATTCCGGGAGAAGCCTCAGTTGCAGGAAGGGTTCATCAACGGCGGGTTCATGGTGTTGAGACGGGGGGTATTCGACTACCTTAGCGACGAGCCGTCCTGCAACTTCGAACGAGGCCCGATGGAGAGCCTGGCCCGCAACGGCGAGATGATGGTTTTTCCCCACGATGGGTTCTGGCAGGCCATGGATACGTATCGGGACCTGCGCCTGCTGTCGGATATGTGGGACTCGGGTGAGGCCCCCTGGAGAGTCTGGTCGTGAGTTTCTGGCGGCATCGCAGCGTCCTGGTCACGGGCGTGACCGGTTTTCTCGGCGCATACGTGGCTGAGGCCCTGGTGGCAAAAGGGGCCCTGGTGGTGGGACTGGTCAGAGACACGCCGTCGCGTTCGAACCGCAACTTCCATCGGGTGGCGCCGTCGCTCATGCTGGTGCATGGAGCCCTGGAGGATGGGCTGCTGTTGGAGCGGGCCGTGAATGAATATGAGGTCGATACGGTCATCCACCTGGGGGCCCAGACCATCGTCGGCATTGCCAATCGAAACCCATTGTCGACCTTCGAGGCCAACATCGGCGGCACCTGGAAGCTCATGGAGGCGTGCCGGCGGTCACCCAAGGTCGAACGGGTCGTCATCGCCTCCAGCGACAAAGCCTACGGCAACCTGGCCCGGGAGGCGCCCGCCCGGGAAGATCTCTCGTTGGCGGGTTCGCACCCGTACGACGTATCGAAGTCGTGCGCCGATCTGATTGCGCAAGCGTACCACCAGACCTACGGTCTGCCGGTGGCCATCACGCGGTGCGGCAATTTCTACGGCGGCGGCGACCTGAACTGGAACCGGCTCTTTCCAGGCACCATCCGGAGCGCTCTGGAGGGCGAGCGGCCCATCATTCGCAGCAACGGACGGCTGGTGCGAGAGTACTTGTACGTGAGGGACGCCGTGACGTGCTACCTCACCCTGGCCGAGAACGTGGGGCGATCCGAGGTGCAGGGCCAGGCCTTCAACTTCAGCACCGGTCAGCCCATGTCGGTGCTGGACGTGACGTCCCGGATTCTGCAGGCGTGTGGGCGGGCGGATCTCTCGCCGGATGTCCAGGACCTGCCCGAGGCGCGCCACGAGATTCCCTATCAGGCGCTGGCCGTGGAGCGGGCGCGAGACGTGTTGGGGTGGGCGTCTTCCTGGCCCATGGCGGGTGCGCTCCAGGAGACAGTCGACTGGTATCGAGAGGAGTTGAAGCTTTGAACGGTGAGAAAGCCGCCCTTGTGGCGCACGGCGGGTGTGGCAGCATCAAGCCGGAGGATGCCGACGAGAAAGCCCGCGGCATGCAGGCTGCAGTCAAAGCTGGGGCGCTCTGCCTCCAATCCGGAGAGAGTGCCTTGGAAGCGGTCGTGGCGGCCGTGGCGGTGCTGGAGGATCACCCCCTCTTCAACGCGGGCACCGGTTCTGCCTTGACGTTCGACGGCGAAGCGGAAATGGATGCATCGCTCATGCTCGACGACCACACCTGCGGCGCGGTCGCGGCGGTCCGCAGCGTGCGCCATCCGATATGGCTGGCGAGGATGGTCATGGAAAAGACCGATCACGTCATGCTGGTGGGCGAAGGGGCCATGCGGTTTGCCCGTCTCAATGAGGTGCCCGTCCATCATCACGTGGTAACCCCCGCTCGACGCCGGCGGTGGCAAGAGATCCAGGACCTCCTCCACCATCAGCGTGACAAGGCATTGGCGCAGGATGAGCTGGAGTTCTGGAAGACCATGGCGCAGTACCTCGATCTGTATCTGACGCCGGAAGAGAAGACCCACAAGGGGACGGTCGGCGCGGTGGCTCGCGATCAGGCGGGACGCATGGCCGCCGCGACGTCGACGGGCGGCATCTGGTTCAAGCTGCCCGGGCGGGTCGGAGACACTCCCATCCTCGGTGCGGGCACGTGGGCGACCGATCTGGGGGCCGTATCGGCCACCGGGCACGGCGAGGGCATCATTCGCTACGGACTGTCTCGCACGGCGGTAGAAGCGATGGCGTCGAAGGAGGCCCAGGCGGCCGTCGACCAGGTGGTGGAGCAGGCCCGGCAGGACGGCGTCGAGCTTGGTCTCATCGGCGTGGACGCCCGGGGCGGTCTGGGCTGGGCCTTCAACTCCCCCCAGATGGCGCACGCGTCGTGGTCTGGGTAGTTTCAGGGCTCAGCGTATAACAGTTCAAGCTGGGGGGCGGGCCACGTCACCCCGGTGTACTCGGCGATCTCCTGCAGGAATTCCGCGATCGACTCGGGAGTGACCAAGGCTACCAGCCGTGAGTTTTGAATCAGGTCGTTGGTGAAATGTCCCTGTTCCATACGGGCATGAAAGAGAAACCCTGGGTCTGCCTGTTGCCCAGCGCGCCAACGGGCCGACTCGACCGGGCGCCCTTCTTGGTACGTCTGTTCCAGGTGGAACTTGCCTGTGGTGAAGCCAACGGTCGTGGTTTCTGACCACGCCACCAGTGGTGAGAGCGCGTGCAAGCCTGGGCGGGTGCGCCCGCCACGCAGTTCGCTGATATATCTCAGCAGGTTGTCCGTGCACGCGTCCGTATCGATCCGTTCTGCCCAGTGGTTCCCTAGCCTGGATCCGAAGGCTTCCAGCTTGAACTCCACAGGGCTGCGAACCTCAATGCGCACAAGGCTGGGTGGGGTGAAGAGCAATGAATTCAACATGACTGACGTGACAATGAACCAGATGGATTCCTCGTAATTGTTACCTGGAAGGTACATCCCAGGCCTGTCTACGGCTCCCTCCGACCGAAAAGCATCCATTTCGGAATCTGACCACATGGAACCACCTTCCCGGTTGGGGCTACCCAGTTGAATTCCCTGCCAGGGTCTGGCATACCTGTCCCGTTCGATATACGCGCATATTTTCGGGGGAACCGACTTTCACTCTGGCTCTACGTCTTGATCCGCGGTGACCTCGCTGGGCACCAAAATTGACGCCTGGCCGCGTGGCTATGCGTACCGGCCGCTTTTTCGGTGGCCCCACAAGAAGATCCCGAGGGGGCTTTGTGACGGTGATATCATGATATCTGCATCAAAAAAACTAGTCGCCGTCTCCGCGTGCCCGAGCCCATGTTGCAGAGAGAATGGCTTGACGGCAGGAAACTCCGTGCATTTTCGAGCGCATCGGTGAGGCGCAAACCCTTGCGCAGTCTACGTCGACACTAAGAAAATCGGCCGGGACGGCGCATCTCGGGTCTACCTCCGAGATCGCATCATTGCTTGGTGAAAGTCAGGACCGTGGCGCTGCTCCGGTCGCGGGCTCGTAGACCCGCACGTACTGTACTTTCATGGAGGCCGGAAAGGGCGTCTTGTCGTCCGGCGGGCCCGGCCAGTCGCCGCCGACGGCCAGGTTGAGGATGATGAAGAAAGGGTGGTCGAACACCCACTTCTGCCCGGGCGGCAGGTTCTGAGGGGTGAGCGTCTGGTACGATTGCCCATCGACAAAGTACTGCACACTGCCCGGTTTCCACTCCACCGCGAAGTCGTGGTAGTCGTCGGAGAACTTCTGCCCATCGGGTAGCTTGAACGGGGCCCCCAGGCACTTGTCGCCCGAATAGCCGGGGCCGTGCATGGAGCCGTGTATCGTGGAGGGTTCCTGGCCCACGTTCTCCATGACGTCGATCTCGCCACACCCCGGCCATCCCTTCTTGTCAATGTCGTTGCCCAGGAGCCAGAAGGCCGGCCACATGCCCTCGCCGGGCGGTATCTGGATGCGGGCCTCAAAGCGCCCATAGGCCTGTGAAAACGTCTGCGCCGTCTGTAGCCGGGCCGAGGTGAACGGTTGGCCCACAAACGACTCCCGCCGAGCCACGATCTCCAGGTGGCCGTCGCGCACGTGGGCATTGTCCGGCCGATCGGTATAGTATTCCAGCTCGTGGTTGCCCCAGCCGTCGCCGCCCACGTCGTGATGCCACCGGGACGCATCGGGGGGCGACCCTTCCGGGCCCTTGAAGTCATCCTGCCAGACCAGCTTCCAGGCCGGCGTTGCATTCACCATCATACTCGAGTACCCTAGCACGGCGGTCAACATCAGGACAAGCGCCCTGATGTTAACGTATCGAATATAACGATTTCTTGACGTTGTCATGACGATTTCAGCTTCTTGGCTTGCTCGGGGTTGACGGCGTTGACATAGCCCACCATGCCGGCCAGCCAGGACCGGTCGGTGGTCTTGCGATGGACAGCAGCCCGCAGGCGGCGGCGGAGCGCTCTTGGCGTACCGATCACGTCGTTGACGACCACGCCGGTGACCATGTGGCGTCCTCCCTTGCGAATCAAACGGGTCTTGTCGGATCGCACCTGAAACTGCTCGGCAAAGACGATGCGTTGGGCCACTTTCAATACGGTCAAGGCGCCCTCGACAAACGGACCCGAGAAGGTCAGGTCGTCGGCATATCGGGTATAGGCGAAGCCGTGCTTTCGGGCCAGGCCGTCCAGCCGTCGATCCAGTCGCCACGCCACCAGGTTGGCTAGCGCCGGGCTGGTGGGCGCACCCTGCACCAGGTATCTGGCGCCCAGGCTGATGAAATATCGAACGCCGTCCCGTTCGAAAGGAACCCGATCGTGCTCGGTGGTCAGCAGCGCCAACGCGGCGGCCACCGAGAATGGATAGCCCATCCAGATGAAGAGGCCGCGCACGCGAGCGAACGTCACGCTGGGAAAAAAGTCGAGGAGGTCCATTTTCAACAGGACTGGCTGGCCTACGTGCGGCGCCGCATTGGTTCGGATGGAGCGCCCTCGCACGAACCCGTGGGCCTGTTCCGATACAGGCACCCGTTCCACCATGTCCCGCAGGACTTTCCTCTGCAGGGCCTTCAGCTCACGGTGGGGAGCGAGAAGCACCCGTTCGCCCCCCCGAGCTTTGGGAACGACGTATCGAACGTAGTGATAGACCCGTTCGGCAGCCCGATCCCAGGTGAACCAGCGGAGCTTCGACAGGGGAAGGCCCAGCCATGCGGCCAGCTCTGCCTCGGTGCGCAAGACGGGGAGGCCGAAGCGGGCCAGTCGATCCTCTCGCAGCGTGGCCTGGCGGTGGCGGGTGCTGATGCCCCACTCGTCCTCACCGAAGGTGGTTCGGTCGCCGGTCCCGGGCGGGCGAGGCTCGGGCGGTTCCAACCGTTGCAACCGTTTTTCCACCCGGCGCCGCGGCCGGACCCCGGGCCGACGCAGCAGGCGCCACGCCACCCCGGCCGCCACGACGAGACCAACCCACGGATCCCAATGCATTGAAAGAAAAGCGGCCGGGCGGTTACTCTCTGGCGTCGGACTCGGTCACCTACTTGTTCGAGAGCAGGTGCCGGTGAAGAAGTGATGCATCCAATACCCCACCGCGGCGAAACACCGCAGCATGATGGCTAACCTGGCCCGGCCGCCCCGCCACGCTTCGGGAGCCTGCCCGGGGGTCCTCCTGCCGCGTGCCATGGATCAAGGTTGTTCCGGAGCCTGCAGCCGAGGTGAGCTTCTCACCGCCAGCATGTGGACGCAGGGCCCGTCGGCCAGGAAATGGTTGCGGAAGAACTCACACGTGCACTGCCCGAAGCGAAGCCGCCCGGCCGCGTCCAAGGCCAGCTTGACTTTTTCCCCGTCCACCTCGCCCAGCAGGTGGGTCTCCACCCGGCCGTGCGGGCTCCTGGCCTCGCGGTCGACGGTCGTGATGCGTGCCATCAGGCCCAGCGCCTGCTCCACTCTGGCATCTCCGCCCGCGGCGCGGGCCAGGAGAGGCGTATCGAACAGGGGGCGCCAGCGAAAGGTTCGGTCGACCGGATCCCGCATGGCCTCTCCCGACCGACACAGCGAGAGCAGGGCCGACTCGGCGTTCGGGCCGGCTTCTTCCAGCGTCATGACCTGCCTATCTTGCAGGCGGGCCCGCATGGCCTCGGCCATGTCGGCCTCCGTGGGCTCGGTCGGCGCCAACAGATCGAAAAAGCTCTCCGACCAGTTGGCCCGGGTATGGCCGGACAGCACGACGGCGAACCGATACGGACCGACGTGGCAGACGTACCAGTGGGGCAGGCTTCGGCCCGGGAGGCCGACGGTCACCCGATCGGCATAGGGCAGAATGGGAGAGAGAAGCGCCAGCCGTTTCCGTCCCCACACCCGGATGCTGCGACTCACCCCGTCATAGCGGGTGCCTCGCAGTCGGAAGGGGTGGTCCTCCCACGGCTCCGCCACCAACGAGACCTCCTCACCGGGCGAGAACTGAAAACGCAGGCCGTGGGGGGGGCCGGGCGGCCGATGCTCCCGCAACCAGGCCATCACGGAGAGGAGATCGGCGGGTCGGACATCGGTTTGCCACGCCGCCATGCCCAGAGCCGACTGGATTTGCACGAACCCCCGCTGCCACGGGTCGGGCAGGTCGACCTTCTTCTCGAAGTGCCCTTGACCGTCCGTTTTGACCCCGACGCCGCCTGCCCCCACTGTGAGCACGGTGTGGCGCGACGAACGCAAGCGCTGCAGGGCCGTACCGAGCTGATGGGTGAAATCGATGTTGGTCGTGCCGTATTCGACTTGGCCCTGGACTTCGAATTCTGCCATGGGAATCGATACCCAGCCGTAGGCCGACATGTCCTGGCTGAAGGCCTCGAAGAACACCTGGTCGCGGTGTACGGTCACGACCGGGTCCAGGGTGGCCAGCCACTCGGCCTCGGTCAGCCACTGGAAGTTCCCGCCGATCACCCCCTGCAGGGCCAGCAGGAGGCGGCGCATGATGACCGGCTGTCGACAGCGACCCGAGAACGACACCGGGGCCCGTCGCCGGTTGGTGGCGAGCGACAGTGACCCGTCACGGAGCTCACTCTTGCTGGCGTAGGCTAGCGCGACTTCCACTGTCGCCTCACCAGGGCTACCATGGCGGCCTCGTCGACGCTCCGCCGCTCGCGCAAGGCCATGGCCTCCTCCAGGATGGTATCGATACGGACGTCATGGGGGGCTTTCTCGAGGGCTTTGAGGGCCAGTTTTCGCTGGCGGCGGGTGGGGGCGCCGAGCAGGGCGCCTTGCAGGGTGGAGAGGCAAGCCAGGACGACCGGACCGGGGTCCGTGGCTTGCTCGACGAGGCGCAACCCTAGCGCCTGGAAGGCCGGAAGGGGAGACTCGATCAGATCGGCCAGCGCGGCATCCGTGGTGGCCCAGGCCGCGGCCTCCCGCCGGGCCAGGTATCGACCCACCCTGCTGGCGCTGAACGCACTGTTCCACCCCCATCGGTCTGCGATGCTGTTGAGGGTCGTCGCGACGTGTCGCACGTAGGTCGACCCGCTCATGCCGTCCCAGCGTCGGATGAGGCGGGCGGCATGCTCATCGGCTTCCGTCCTGGCGCGGGACTCGTTCCGGGCCGATGCAAACAGGAACCCGACCGACAGGAGATCCAGCGTGGCTTCGTCTCCCGTCGCTGCGTCCCACACGGCTGGATAGGGGCTGTCTGGCACTGCCGCCAGCATGCGTCGGAAGTGGGCCGGGGAGCGCTGGTACAGCAGCAGCGCCACGTCTGGCCGGAGCCTGAGGTGGTATCGACCCGGCGGCGTGCGCAGTCGCAGCGCTTCCTCCAGATCGGGCCCCGGGTTCGATAGAATCTGCTGCAGCGAATCATTCCACGCCTTGGCCTGGGGACGGACGAAGAAGACCCGCCAGTACACCTCGGGCCCTTGCTTCTGGGCCCAGGCCAAAAGGCGCGGGTCGTGTCGCACCCGCTGCTCCACCAGGGGCAGGGCGGCGATGCCATACACGTCCAGAAACTCCAGTAGAGGGCTGACGTCAAACCGTCCCAGGGTCGAGGGCCAGCGGCGCGCCAGCTCGGCCTCCAGCCGTTCGAAGGGCACGCGCTTTTGCGCCAGGGCGCGGACCTCCTTGGCCCACGTCGCGGCGTCGGCGAACTCCCGGAAGAGGTACCAGGCCAGGTCTTCATCACCCCGCTCGACGGCGGCCCGGCGCAGGGGTTCGAAGTCGGGACCGCCACGCTTTCGCCACCGGAAACGATTCTCCAGGTGGGCTCGCAGGAAGGGACCGGCGGCCGGTCCGACCTCTCGATACAGAGCCAGGGCCAGCCCGGGCTCCAGAACCATGCCGGGGACGTCCAGCCGCGACAGGGCTGCCAGCGGGTCTGACGCGCCCAGAACCCGCGCCACGTCGGCCTGCCACGTCTTCTCCCTCGCCACCTTGGCGTACAGATCGGTATAGAGGGGGGGAGGCACCGTTCGCAGGAGGTCCCGAATGATGCTGGCATGCCGGTCGGCCCGCAGATGGCGCAAGAGGAAGACCCGAAAGAACTGCGGATCGCGGGCCGCCAAGGCCGGCCCCCACCGTGACGCCAGCTCGGAGAAGCCCGCCTGGTCCTTGAGGGCTTCCAGGCGCCGCAGCACCTCCCCCCGGTCGGCCGCCACCAGGGCATCCTCCACTTCTTGTAGCATGCCGGGCTTTTTCTCTAGCAGGGGAACGGAGCCTGCCGGGGTACTAGCGGCACCATGACGCGGCTGTTCCATGAAGGTCGGATCAAGATACCCTACAAGTGGCCGGCGGGTGCCCTGGGCACGGCGTTGCTGGAGTCCTTGCGAGACCGGCAGGCCTTTATCGGATCCCGCTGCGCAGGATGCCAGATCGTGTACGTGCCCCCCCGAGGCATCTGCATGCAGTGCCTGCAGCGGGTATCGGAGGTTGTCCCGGTAGGACCAGAGGGCACCGTGGTGGCGACCGCCGGCGGGTTTGGGCTCATCCGCCTGGATGGGGCGACCACCGCGCTCCTGCATCGGACGGAGGCCCGCATGGGGGCCCGCGTCGCGCCGCGTTGGGCGGAGCAGCGGGTCGGCTCCATCCTGGACGTCGCGGGGTTTGAAGCCCTCGGGCAAGACGATCGAAACCTGTCGTATGGGGTGCCTTTTCGACCCGCGGGGGCGACCCCGCGAATCCCGAGGGTCGGCATCCTGGCCATCGCCACGACGCCGGCGCAAGCAGATCGGCGGGACTGGAGCCACGCGGAGATGGTGCACGAGGTCGTATCGGGTGTGCTGGCGGAGACCGGGCTCGGCCATGACGATGTCGATACGATGATTACCGCCTCCAGCGATTTTCTGGACGGCCGGACGATTTCCGACATGGCCATCCAGGACGTCATCGGGGCCCCCGGAAAGTCGGCCAGCAAGGTCTCCATGGACGGCCTCTACGCCTTGCTGTATGCCGTCGCCCGGGTGGGCAGCGGCCTCTTTCGAACCGCCCTGGTGACGGCCCATGCCAAGGCATCGGAAGGCGACCCTCGGGAGATTTCGAAAGCCTCGTTCGATCCGATTTTTATCCGCCCTCTGGGGGTCACCGACCACGACGTGTTGCGGTTGCAGGCCGCCCGCCGGGGCGTCGCTGACGTCACTTTCGCCCCCGACGCGGATGGCGCGGTGGCGCTGCTCCTGGCCGACGAAGACACCATCAAGCGCCTGGGCCGGCCG
>DASYBA010000495.1:0-2765 GCA_036501005.1 Candidatus Xenobia bacterium
CCCACCCACGGGACAGGTGACCGCCGGGACCCAGCCCTTCGTGGGCGCACCGGCCCAAGCCACCGCCAGTTTCACTACCGTGGCCGCCAACGGCGCGCCCGCCCCTGCCGGCCAGACCGTCTGCTATGCCAACCCGCCTCAGATCGGGTTCAAGCCCCCGAAGACGATGGAAGAGGTTTACGTGGCCGCCCGGGACACCTCCGACCAGGTGGGCAACTGGCTGACTGGCTGCCAGGACAAAAAAGACCAGTTGTGGCAGTCCGGCCAGCACATGAACGCCAAGATGCAGGACCAGGAGTACGCCACTGTGCAGACGACCCTGGGCCAGACCATCGAATGCCTGGGGCAGTTGTACGAGGCGGCCGGCACGATGGGGGGCGAGCACGCCGACAAGGTGAAGCAATTCATCGGCTTCAAGGTCCAGCAGTTCAACAAGGTCTTCGAAGATTTCGAGGCTACCAAGCAAAGCGACGTCCAAGCCTCTGGTTATCGACAACAGATCGCCATGGCCAACGAAGCCCAGACCCGATACGACAACGCCATGTGGGTCAACAACAGCGAAATGCGCATGGGCATGGACCGTCAGTTGGACCAGAGCCTCGACTACGGGGGCCGACGGGGTGGCTTTGGCGGCGGCTGTGGCCCCATGGGCATGGGGGGAATGGGCATGATGGGCTGCCAGCCGTACGGCATGCCTTATGGTGCCGGCATGCCTGGCTATGGGTATGGTCAATATTCGCCCTACCAGCAGTATCCCGGCATGCAGTATCCGGGCATGCAGTACCCGGGCATGCCGGTCCCTCCCATGCCGATGCCCACGCCCCCGCCGCCTCCCTCCACCAGCTACCGGTAGAGGATAGCCGGGCGCCCAGTAGAACCTCCGTCCCCTTCTATGGTCTCGGAAGTACTGCCTCCCCATCACGTCTTTGTCGCCGGCACGTTCAACGACTGGTCGCCCGGTCAGCCGTCGCACCAGATGGACTATGATGCCGAAGAGGACATCTGGGAAGCTCGCATCGCCCTCGATCGAGGCGCGCATGCCTTCAAGTTTGCCGTTGATGGCAATTGGGAGCAGAACTGGGGCGACGATGGGACCAGCAGCGTCATCCCGCCCCTGGGGGGGCGGCTGCAACGCGAAGGCGCCAACATCCTCCTCAGCATTCCGCAAGCCGGGCTGTACCTGTTTCGGATCGGCTTGCGCAGTCTCACCTGGGAGGTGTTCCCCCGTCAGGTCGGCACGGGACCGGTGGCCGCGCTCCAGCCTCGCGACAACCTGGCCTGGCTGGCCGAATTCCTCGAGTCGGTCGAGCGTAAGGGGGCGCACGCGGCCACCGAAAGCTGGTTCCGATCCCGCCTTCTGACCGGCGAGGCCAACGGCCAGTTTCCCCTCATGCGAGGCGATGACGTGGTGTTCATCAGTTGGGGCCAGCCCCCGATGCCGGTCTCGGTCTGTGGCACCTTCAACGACTGGTCGACCACGAGCCACCGCATGACGCCCGTGCCCAACACACCGCTGCAGTATATCTCCGTCCGGCTGCCCCGCTCGATCCGGCAGGAGTACAAGTTCCACCTGGAAGGCCACTGGTTCCAGGATCCCCACAATCCACTGGTGGCATGGGACGGCGTCGACAACTTCGGGCCCGGCAGCTTCAATTCGGTGCTGCCCACCGTGCCCTCCGCCAACGTCGCGCATCTGTTGTGGATCAAGCAATTCTACAGCCTGTTTCTCAACGATACGTGCGACATCTGGGTGCTGCTGCCCCCCGGCTACGAGCACGGGGGCGGCGACCGCTATCCGGTGGTCTACGTCAACGACGGCAACGAGAGCATCACCCGGGGCCAGCTTGACAGCATGGGGCGGCTCGCCATGGATCAAGAGCAGGCTGAGACCATGCTGCTCGTCTTCGTGGGTCTGTCTTCAGCCGATGCGCGGGCCTATCAGTATATCGAACCGGAGGGGCGCTCCCGCTACGCCCGTTTCCTCACCCGGGAACTGGTCCCCTATATCGATTCTCGCTTTTCGACCCGGGCCGAACCGGCGTCCAGGGCACTGGCAGGCTCCAGTTGGGGTGGCTTCAACGCATTCTATACGGCCTGGCACCATCCGGATGTGTTTGGCAAGGCCGGTGCACAAGGCGGCTCCTTTCACGTCAACGACTACGAGATGGTCCGCATCCTGCGCGACCGGGCGGTGCAGCCGGTGGCCTTCTATCTCGATTCGTCGCGCCCCTTGCCGGGTATCGGACGAGGCGACAACCACGCGCAGAGCCTGAGCGTTGCGCAGGCCCTGGACGAGCGCGGCTACCGCTATCTCCACCTGGTGACCGATGGCCAGCGCCACGACTGGACGTCGTGGCGAGAACGGTTCCCCGACCTGCTCAGCTTCCTCTTCCCCGGCGCGAAAAGCTAGCGGGTCTCAACTATCGAACGGTTCCAAGCGCACCCGCGTATCGAGATATGCGGCGCCGCCGCCGCCATCGGTGAGTCGTGCCCGGATGAGCGAATTGGCGGACTGGCCTCGGTCGTAGTGGCCGCCTTTGGGCACCAGCACGACATCCGTCCGTTGTGTCGTATCGAACTGCAGGCGCACGACGATGGCGCCCACTGCGCTCACCAGCCGTACCCTTTGGCCATCCCTGAAGCCGGTGGCGGCGGCTGGATGGACCGTGGCCGGCAGGAGCTCCGGCACGTCGGACGGCACCCACTGCGACGACTGGGCTTCCTCCGTCGAATTGGAGAAGAGCCAGAGCGGATACTCCGGTTCG
>DASYBA010000496.1:0-3581 GCA_036501005.1 Candidatus Xenobia bacterium
TCCGGGGGGTGGCCTGCCTCGAGGTGAAGACATCGGCCGGAACGAAGTCCATCAAGCATGACCAGCTCCTGGGCAAGGTCGTCCAGGTGCGGCCCGGCGGAGCTGCACTGGAGGTCTTGCTGCCCACGGCAGCGAGTTTCCTCAGGGCGCTGAAGGGCAGGTAGCAGAACCGCCATCCCGCTCACCATGCTAGCGGCGGTCCTCCAGGACGTCCCTGCATGGCCGCAGCATGGCAGACCACCGTCAAATGGGCGTGAAATCGGCTGGAGGCATGCCAGCCCATGTAGCGAACGCCGAGCACCCCCGATGTTCAGCCTGCGCCGCCACCAAGCCGAAACCCGTACCCTGGCCGCCAACGCCAACCTGTACACCCTTATCGCCAACGTGTGTCCGGGGGGCGGCAAGAGCCTGCTGCCCGTCCTGGCGGCCGCCGCGACCGGGTTGAGCGTCTGCTGGGTCGTGCCCCGCAAGTCGCTGCAAGTGCAGGCTGAGGAGGTCTTCGTCGATCCCCATTTCCGCCAGGCCCTGGGTCACACCATGAGCATCCGCGCCAGCGGCAACGAAGACGACATGCCGCGGGGCACCCGCGGCTACGTGACCACCTACCAGGCCATCGCCGAGCGCCCGGACCTGCATTTGCGGGAGCTGGCGCGACGGCCCTACCTGCTGGTCCTCGACGAGTTCCACCACCTCGTGGTCGACTGCCCGTGGAGCACCCCGGTGCGGGAGATGGAGCGAGCGGCGCACAAACTTCTCCTCATGTCGGGCACCCTGGAGACAGGCAACGGACGCAAGATCGAATTCCTCACGTACCGCGCCGACGGCGCGATCGATCTAAGCCTCATGCGGGCCACGGCCATGGTCCAATACACTCGCAGCGAAGCCCTGCGGGGGGGCGACATCAAAGACATCAGCATGGAGCTGGTGGACTGCGAAGCCCGCTGGTCCCTGGGCTCCGACGAGATGGTCGTCGAGTCGTTCGAAGGCATCCGCTTGAAGGATGCCCGCCACGCCCTCTTCACCGCCCTGCAGACCGAATTCGCCCAGCAGCTCCTCACCCTGTGCGTCGAAGACTGGCGCAAGCGGCGTGCCCTGGACCCCACCGCCACGCTCATGGTGGTGGCGCCGGACATCCCCAAGTCGAAGGAATACAAGAAGCTCCTGACCGGCATGGGCGTAACCTCGGCGGTGGCCACCAGCGATGAGTCGGTCGCGGCGCAACGGGCCATCAAAGCTTTCAAGGCGGGCAAGTACGAGGCCCTGGTGACGGTCGCCATGGCCTACGAGGGCCTGGACGTGCCCTCCATTACGCACCTGGCCTGTCTCACCCGCATTCGCAGCAAGCCGTGGATCGAGCAGATGCTGGCGCGGGCCGCCCGCATCAATCGCCACGCGCCCGAGGCCACGCGGCACCTGCCCGCCCGGGTCTTCGCCCCCAAGGACCACATGCTGGCCCGCGTCTGGCACCGCATCCAGGACGAGTATCCCGTCGCCGTCGGCGTCCGACAGTGGCTGGACGAGGAAGAAGAGGAGCTGCTGGCCGCTGGCCGCCAGAACGGCGGCGGGGGAGGGCTCGGCATCCAGCCTTTGTCGTCGGGGGCCGTCGGCTACCACGAGTTGCTGGCGTCCATCCAAAACGACGTGCCGGTCCAGGTCGAGACCCCCTCCGAGAAGGAGCGGCGCCTGCGGGAAAGCATCAACGCCCAGGCGAAGCGCTATGCGATGACCAAAGGCCTGCCCTACCAGGAGGTGTTCGGCAAGATCGTGCGCCAGTTCGGCAAGAGGCTGCCCGACATGCGCGGCCGAGAGCTGGAGGCGGTGGAGTCCTGGTGTCGCCGGAGCTTCGCGTGAACATGCAGGAGTTCTCGGCGGAGTTCGGGCCATGCGAGACCTGGCCGTATCCCACTCGAAAATGCGACGTCGTCACCGTGATGAACCAGAAGCGCACCGAGGCTGGGTTGCCGCCGCTCTTGGACGGGCGCATGACGACCTGGGGCTGGTTCAAGTCCGGCGGCGGGCCGACCGTAACCGACTGGAAGGCCCGGGCCGAAGCCCTGCGCCTCTCGCTGGAGCTGTTCAAGGTCGCTCAGTCGGTGGATCTCAGGCTGTGCAGCACGCCCTATACGCCGCTGGCCGCTCACCTGGGTACGCATGGCGACTTCTTGGACCGCCTCAAGACGGGCCTCGGCATCGACGTCGAAGCACCAGCGGAGGTCGGGGAAGACCTCTTCGACGGCGATCTGCCCGCAGAGCAGGCGGCCGCATGCCAGAAGATGGTCGAGCTGCTGGCGCCGTACACCCCCTGCCGGGTGCGCTTCGACGTCGGCCCGGTCCTGGTGATCGGCCAGGTCGGCCATCACGTCGCGGGCCTGTGGACCTGCGAAATTCGGTCTTAGACCCGACGGACGCGGCGGTCGGCCAGTATGGCAAGCACGCCCAGGAGGGCGGCGAGCGGGGCCGTCACGGCGTTGGCATCGATCTCCGGTGCGGTAGACGCCTGGGTGATGGTGATGTGCGCCCCGATGATGTCTGCCAGGGCGTCGCTCCCCGCGGTGGCTCCAGCCTCACTGGCAGCGCTTTCACTGAACCTTAGCTGGTAGGTGGGCTTTTTCGCGATAAAAGTAAAGGAGAAGTTGCAAATGGTCCCCGGCGTGCAGATGCCACCGCAACACACAGCGTTGTTGTCGATGCGGATGGCGCCATGCTGGAAGCAGAACTTATTGGTAAAACAGCACGGACAGAAGAAGAATTTGACGCCGACGTTTTCACTGGTGTTTCCCCCTTTGTCCAGACAATCGGGAAGGGAAAAGCTGCAGGCCGTGAAGTGCACGGTCACCCTGTCTCCCACCACGAAGCCGGCGAGGCACTGCTCGACGCACAGAAATGCCTCTCCGCACTTGGTCGCTCCGCTCGTGTATCTGCTGATACTCTCCAGCGTGTTCTTGGGAAGCTTCCTGGCGGGGAAGCAGGGGCAGCCAGCAGGGAGGCAGACACAGCCGTTAGAGCCCGTGATGATTTCGTGCCCGCAAGCATTGTTGGCCGAGCAAACCTCGGTGCTGAACAATTTGCATTTAAACTTCGAGAGGCAAAAACCGCCATGAATCCCCGGTTGCCAGCCGTGGGTGGTGCAGCCCGGCGTGCACCGGTAGCAGAAATGCGTGGGACACGGGAAACAGGCACAAGCCCGAACGGTCGCAAAGTTCGGGTTTAGCACGATGATGGGCCCGGCCAAGGCGAGACCCCCGCTCGAGAGCCACAACAACAGCGTGACCAGCAGAATAGGAACGTTCCGGCGTATGTTCTCCATGGGGCAGCCCTCCCAAGTGTAGAAAGGCGTGAGGTTCAATCTCCCGACGGGCGCGGCCTGCCATGGTCAGGAAAATTTTTCGTTAAAATCCAGGGTCCAAAGCTGTTCAGATTTTTTACAACTCGGCGCGCTACACTCTTCACAGAACCATAGAGGAGTGTGCAGAGAATTTCCATGGCGACGATCTTGACGCGCCCAACGGTTGTGCGCGACGTCAAGCCCCTGTCCCGGTCCGGCGCCCACACGTTCCACCAGGGCGTTGTTTCCGACACGG
>DASYBA010000497.1:0-2607 GCA_036501005.1 Candidatus Xenobia bacterium
GACACGTTGTAGGTCGGCGAATTGTGCTTGGCTCGCAAAGCGACGCGGGATGACTGCCGTTTCACGGTGGCGAGGAACATGTCGTATAGCGACTGGTACACTTCCCAATCGCGGCGAGCCCCGGAGCTGGTCTCAGTGGTAGACGTCACAGTCATATTTCACGAACCCCCTGCGGCTAATGCTTCAGGGGGAGCGTGTTCCCGCTCCGCGCCAAGTTTCCCTGTGATCCTATCGCGTCGCGCGGAAAGCGTGCACGGCGTGGGTGAAGAGCACCACCGAGGCGTCCTGGGCCAGCCGCAGCTTGACGTTGAACTTGCTATACCAGTCTACCGTCCCGCTCAACGTCTGGCCATTCTGCATGACGAAAACGACCTTGCGCTTGCCGTCGGTGCAAGCTTTCAGTTCTGCCTCGGGAACCTGGTAGCGGACCGTGCGATCGCGGGACGGCTCAAGCCCCATCTGGTGGACCGCCGGGTCCCGCGGAGCCAGGACGGTTTTCAGCTCGTCTTCGTGCTCCTTTTTATAGCAATACAGCATGCTGAGTTTTTCGTATTGCTGCTGCTCGGGGCCGTCGCCGACATAGAAATGATAGGGCAGAATGCCCGTCACCGGACCTTCAAGCTCGGTGCCGTCAGCCCGCACAAAGACCATGGGCTCCTTGTTTTTCTTCTGCTTGAGAAAGTATTGGCGGGCCATGCCCTCGTTGCGGGCTCGCAGCACCTTGCGCTCGTGTTCGATCACCTGGCGCTTGTCGCGCTTCTCCATGGCGACCTGGTGGCGTTCCATCCAATCCTTGAAGGTGAAGTCGCCCCGCACGATCTGGAAGGCCACGTCCTCCGGAATCTGGTACTGACGGGAGAACTCCCGAGCCTGCTGGCGCAAGCGCTCTTGTTGTGCCCGCCGGGGCGAGGGGGGGCGGCGGGGCGCGCTGGAAGCGGGTCGGCCCGGGTAACGACCCGCGGGGGGGCGTGAAGGGACGGCTACCCGGGGGGCCGGTCGAGCCCCGCCCGATCGGGCGCCTGGTTTCTCACCGTCAGGTTGTCGGCCTATCGGTCCTTTTCTGAACATCGCACTTCCTCCCCTGGAACCCTGGCCCTGTCTACCTTTTCTTCCCCAGTTCTGCGATCCGTCTGGTGACCTCAGGAGCGTCGGCCGCGTGGGGAGACAGCTCCAGATACCGTTGCAGATGTGGGATTGCCTGCTCAAACTGCCCTGCGAGGTCCAGCAGGTGCCCGAGATTGTACTGGATGTCTGGGGCATCCGGCGCGATCAGAGCCGCCTTCTCGACCTCTTCTATGGCTTTTGCAAGCTTTCCTTTCCTCTGGTAGACCAGCCCAAGATCATTGCTGGACGTGGCATCATCGGGCCTCAGCTCGACCGCGGCGGCGAGGTGCAGCTCGGCCAGATCCAGATCGTTCTGCTCCATCGCCACCAGACCCAGCAAGGCGTGCGCCGGCGCCTGGGCCGGATCGAGGGTGAGGGCCCGTTTCAACTGCTCGATGGCGAGGGCGTCGTGGCCCTCCTGACGTTCGATGGCTCCCTCCAGCGTGAGGGCAACCGACCCCATGGTCGGGCTGGACTGCAGCGGATCGAGGTAGTAGTGGGCCTCTTCATAACGAGCCGCGGTCGACAGGTAGAGGGCCAGGTTGTACCGTGCCACCTCGTTCTTATGATCGGCCGAGACGGCCGCTTCGAACTGGTGTTCGGCGCCGTCCGGGTCGCCCGCAAACCAACGCAGCACGCCCAGGCCGTTGAGGGCCGCCGCGTTGTGCGGCCCGGCCAGCTTGAACTGGGTCTCCGCCTCGTCGTTGCGTCGCTGGCTCAAAGCCAGGAGACCCAGGTTGACGTGTCCGTCGCCGAACCCGACGTCAACGGTCACGGCCTTCGTCAGCAGGGCTCGGGCATCATCCCAGCGCTTCTGCCGCTCGCGCAAAACGGCCAGGGCGTTGAGCGGAAAAGGTGACGTCGGCGCCAGCGCGGCGGCCTTCTGCAGCACCTTGTCCGCATCGTCCAGCCGGCCCACGCTGATGAGCGCCAGCCCCATGTTGGTCAGCAGGAACGGGTGGTCCGGCTCCAGCGCAACGGCCTGCTGGAACTGGGCGATGGCCTCTTCCGGAAAGCCATCTTGCTGGCGCAAAGTGCCGAGCGCAAAACGGCATCGCACGTTGGTCGCATCGATCTCGAGGCTGCGCCGCAGCAGGTCTTCCGCTGGATCGCGCTCACCGGCCGCCAGCCGTCGCATGGCGTCGGCGTATAACTGGCCAGCCCGCAAGGCGCTCGTATCGACTGGCGCAATGTTGGGCTTGGGAGGGCTGGCCATGGCGACCGGCCCCGGACCGGACAAAGCGGGGGACGAGAGCAGCGGGGCCAAACCCGGCATCTCCGCCGCCGCGGGTCGGCCCAGGCCGAGCAGCAGGGCCGCCAGGAGAAGCTTCTTCACAGGGCGGCGGCTCCATTGGCATGGCGGGGCATCTGGTGCAGCCACCATTCGCGGCCGGACTCCGGCAGGGTATAGATGGGATCGTAGTACTCGTAGGTTCGAGTCATCGCGTCCGGATCGGCCAATTCGATACTGGTTCGATAGTTCTTGGTCCAGTACGAGATGCC
>DASYBA010000498.1:0-5755 GCA_036501005.1 Candidatus Xenobia bacterium
CTTGACCACGGCCGTGCCGGGGGGGGCGCCGGTGATGGGCTGGCCGCTGGCGTCGACGGCGACCTCGACATCCTTGCCGATGGGCAGGTTGGACGGTTTCTGGTTCGGCAGCAACGGTTGGGCTTCACCGAAGTTCGACGCCTGGCTCGAGTCCACGGTGACCATGGGGGTGGCGGCCAGCAGGCCCTGGACCAGCGACTGGGTCTGGGTGGAGTACTGCGTCACGGCGTTCTCGCCCGGCATGCTGCCGGGCAGCTCGTTGCCCTGCGCCCCGCTATCGCCGCCGCCAAAGACCGCTCCGGTGAGCGCGCTCGGCGTGGCCCCGCCCAACTGGGCAAACTGAATGCCGGCCAGACCTTGGCCCACGGCCACGTTTTCACCGAAGTGGGTCACCTGGCCGTTGGCGATGTTGGAGGCGCTGAAGTCGGAGGCGCTGCCCCACAGGTTGATGCCGCCAGCCTGTCCCGTCATCTGGTACGGACTGTTGCCGGGGGCATTCAAGACGGTGACCTGACCCTGATACTGGGCGTCAAACGGGATGCCGCCGGCGTTGCTCAGACTGGTAAAGTTCTGGTTCATGGCGGTGGCTGCCTGGGCGGCGGTCACGTTGGTGTAGTACTTGGACAGGCCGGGCGCGTCGAAGAACTTGGAGGCTTGCAGGAAGAGGAGGTTGTCGTCCGAGTCGACCTGCCGGATGCGGGCCACCACCGTGCGCATGGCGATGGGCTCGCTGCCCCCCGAGTTGTACAGCGTCGCGGTTGAGCGGACGAGGTACACTTCGCTGGTGTCGGCGTTCAGATCGCCCCCCCGCACCGCGGGGGAGGCGAGGGAATCTGAGTCGCCCGGCAGGCCGGCCCGCTGGATGACGAGACTGAGGGCCGCGTCGTGTTCGCTGTCGACGGCAAAAGACTGGCCCTTGTTGACCTCGACCGACCAGGTAAAGTTGGGGTCGACGACGCCCGACGGGCCGGCCTGGCTGTCACTATTGACCGCCAGCGGCACGGTGACCGGCGTCGTGGCACTGGCCCCCGGAGGAAAGTATTGGAAGCCCTCCCACGGGCTGAGACTCCCGATCGGGGTCGGGGCCACCAGCGAGTAGGAGGGGGTCGAGCCCAGCACCGGGTCGGCCAAGGCCTTGGTGGCCAACCAGTTGGCGTTGGCCCCCATGTAGGCCACCAGGGCATTGACGCCAGAGCAGGCGAACTCGTAGGCGAGCTTGCCCTCCTTGCTGCTGCGGGAGCTGCGGCTTTCGTTGAAGGCGAGACTGGCAAAGCTGGTGCTCAGGGTCATCAGCACCGCGATGGTGAACAGGGTCAGGACCAAGGCCATGCCTCGCAGCCGTTGTCGCCATGATTTTTTCATCTCGGCCTCCTATTGAAACGACTGGATGGCGGCGGAATCGCTCATCTTGGCGACCTTGAAGTGGGACTGGCCCAGGTGCGTGTGCACCTGGCGGAGCGCTACCGCGTCGATGCGGAAGACATGTCGGTCGGCGATGGTGCCGTAGGTCGTGTCGACGAGTTGTTGAGCGTTGGTGGAGTGGTGCACGGTAAACTCGATGGCGTCACCGCTGTCGAGCGAGATCACCTGGTCGCAAGAAATCGGATCGTTGGCCGTCTTGCCGACCGAGACAGGCTGGCCATTGGGTCCGTTCAAGGCGGCGAAGTTCACCGTCCATCCTCCTCCGTCCACCATCAAGGGTTGGGTTCCCGTCACATTGTACACATTTTTCCAGAGAATGTGACCTCCCTCGGTCGCCTGGGTGCGGCCACTCGGGTTCGCGGCCGAGATGCCGACGGCGCTGGCCGCCACCGGGTTGCCTTCGGCGTCGAACTGCGTGTACCGGGTGACATCTTGTCCCGTCGAATCGGTGACGTAGTAGACCACCAGGGCAAACTCAGGCTGGCCGTTCTGGTCCTGCAGCAAGGACGGGATGAAGGTGGAGGACGACTGGGCTGGATTCTGCACCGTCAAGGCGACGATGTTCTGCGAGAGGAAGTCGAGCGGGGTCGAGCTGGGCACCTCCTGGGTGTAGAGGTCATTGGTGGAAAGCTTCAAATAGCTGCTGGGCAGGAGCACCGACACGCCGAGCAGGGGCGTGCCGGGCAGGGGCACCTTGGTCGACATGCCGATGTCGTTGCGGATCGCTTCCAGCATGGTCCGCGCGTCCTGTTGCGTCTTCTGCTGGGCCTGTCCGACCAGACTGGCGTCCATGCCCCACAAGATCAGGCTGCCGACGACCAACAGCATGCCGAGGAGCAAAGCAGAGCCGATGAGCACCTCGACGAGGGTATAGGCGGGCCTAGCGGGCATTCTTGGAGACATAGCCCGTCATGGTCACCGACTTGTTGATGCTGGCGCGGCCGGTCTGTCGGGTCTCGGTCCATGCAATGGTCACGCGGATGGTCGTGGTGATGATGGTGTTGGCGTTCGGCAATTGGGCCCAGTTGCCATTCCTCAGGTCGACGCCGGCCAGCCGGACGTCGATGCCCGTCACTCCGGCGGGGGTATCGGTCGGCTTGATGGGGAGGGTGAACACGCCCTGGTCGCCCGGCCACTGCGGCTGCGGCACGCCGACCGTGACCACGGTGCGGGGAAAGTTCTGCGGCGCCACCATGGGATTGGTGGGAAACTTCGTCACGATGGGCTGCGTGTCGGCCGGCGGATTGGTATTGACCACGGTGACGCCGGGCCAGCCGCTTTGGTTGGTGTTGGCGACGAACGTCTCGATGACGAAGTTGGTCGCCGCGTAGCCCGCCTCGAAGTTGGCGTCGCTGAAGGGACGCCCTTTGACCTCTTCCAGGATGGAACTGGCCAGCGATGCCGCCTTGTGTTCGTTCAGGTTGGCCAGCCCGAGCCGATAGCCGCTGGGAAAGACGGTGGCAAAAACAATGATGACGCCGGTCAAGATGACCATGCAGACCATCAACTCAAGAATCGTCACCCCAGCGCTACGCATCCAGTCCTGATTATCGCTCCAGAATCGAGCATGGTCAAGGAATGCTTTACACGTCCCCCCCGGCTGTGCTACCTTACGCGCCATGGAAATCAAGGTCGGTTGTGAATTCGACTACGAGGTCATCCATCCCACGGCGGCGGTGCTCCAGGTTCAGCCGCGCGAAGATGGACCTCACCACGTGCGAGAGGCGGTGCTTCGGACTACCCCCGAGCTGCCCATGCACGCCTACCACGACGTGTATGGCAACCTCTGCCAGCGGGTCAATCTGCCACCTGGGCCGCTCAAAATCTACTACGACGCTCGAGTGGAGGTGTCGTCCAACTTCGACGACGTTCACCTCGATGCCCCACAGATGGCCATCACGGACCTTCCGGATGAGACCTTGCTGTATACCCTGCCCAGTCGCTACTGTCTGTCGGACCTGCTGGGCGACGCGGCCTGGAAGCTGTTCGGCAACAGCGAGCCTGGCTTTCGCCGGGTGCAGGCCATCTCCGACTGGGTGCACGAGAACATTCGTTTCCAGTACGGCACCAGCACCCCTCTGACGACGGCGAAGGACGTCTACGAGAGCGGGGTGGGGGTGTGCCGCGATTTTACCCATCTGGGCATCAGCTTCTGCCGGGCCATGAACATTCCGGCCCGCTATGTGTTCGGTTACCTGCCGGATATTGCGGTGCCGCCGCCCGGCACGCCCATGGACTTCTGCGCCTGGTTTGAGGCCTGGCTGGGCGGCCGATGGTATACGTTCGACCCTCGCAACAACACGCCCCGGGTGGGACGAGCGGTCATCGGCCGCGGCCGCGACGCTCTCGACGTCGCCATGGTGACGACCTACGGTAACGTCATCTTGAACGACGTCCAGGTGTGGGCAGACGAGGCCGTCCCTAGGACTTGATCCCTCCGTTGGTGTACTAGAGAACCCATCAAGTTCTCGGAGGGCGGGTTGGAACGACAGCGGCTGAAGAGCCTGTTGCTGGAAACTGGTGAAGGAGACCCGGCCGCTATCGAGGCGGCGCTGCGCGATCCGCAGCACCGTTCGCTGACGGCCGAAGAGGCGGTGGTGGCGGCGGGTGTGGTCTGGGAAGACCGACTGGCCGAGCTGCAAGCCAGGCATTTCGGCATGTCCCTCGACGATCTGGAGAACGTCCAGGCGGAAGCGGTGACGAGGGTGCCCCGCGAACAGGCCCTCAAGTACACGCTCATGCCCGTGCGAGTGGCGGAGGGCTGCTTGACGGTCGCCATGGCCGATCCAGAGGACGCCGTGGCGGCCGATGCCGTGCGCTACGCGAGCGGCCTGGCGGTGACGAGGGCGGTGGCGACCCGCAGCGGCATCCAACGGGCCATCCAGCAGCACTATGGGAACGGGGGTACCAGCGCGCTGCAAGCCATGCTGCAGAAGCTGCTGGCGCACGACACGGTCGAGACGATCGCCTTTCAGCCCAGCCTCGAAGACCATCCGCAGGACCGGGCGGAAGAGGTCGAGCCGGAAACCATCATCCGCCTGGTGGGCGCGCTGATGGTCGAGGCGCTTCGCATGCGGGCCTCGGATCTCCACCTGGAGCCCCACGCTGATCGCATGCGGGTGCGGTACCGCATCGACGGCCGTCTGCAAACCGTCGCCGAGCTGCCCGCCCGTTTGCACGCGGCATGCCTGGCCCGCCTCAAGCAGATCTCCGGCATGGACGTGCACGAACGGCGCCAACCCCAGGAAGGGCAGTCGAGCGTGAAGATTGGCGATGCCGGCTTCAGCATGGCCGTCAGCACGCTGCCCACCCATCACGGCGAGAAGATTGTGTTGCGGGTGCAAGACAGCCGCAAGATTCGAGTCGATCTGGATGCCCTCGGGCTCTTGCCCCGTGACGTGGACAACCTGGGGCACATGCTGGAGTCCAGCCAGGGGCTGCTGCTCGTCACCGGGCCGGCTGGGTCGGGCCGGTCGTCGACCTTGTATTCGGCCTTCGAGCACTGCAATCGACCGGAGGTGAACCTGGTCAGCGTGGAGAGCCCGGTCGAGACCGTGCTGGCGGGGGTCACCCAGGTGGCGGTCGAGCCGGAGATCGGGCTGAACTTTCCCAGTGCGCTGCAGGCCGCTCTGCGCCAGGATCCGGACGTGCTCATGATCAGCGAGCTCCCGGATCGCATGACCGCCGAGCTGGCCTTGGACGCGGCGCAGACGGGCCATCTGGTCATGTCGATCGTGCATGGCAACGACACGGTGTCGGTGCTGACGCGTCTGGTCAAGATGGGACTGCCTTCCCACCAGGTGGCCGCCTCGGTCAGTGGGGTCCTGGCACAGAGGCTGGTGCGGCGGCTGTGCCCGGCCTGCCGGACAGAAGCGCCGGCCCCCCTGGCGGCCGTCGAGACGGTCAGCTACATGGGCGCTACCATGCCCCGCGTGACGTGGCAGAGCCGGGGGTGCCGAGCCTGCGACTACCTGGGCTATCGAGGCCGCATCGCGGTGTTCGAGCTCCTCACCATGACAGACCGGGTCCGAGACCTGATCTACCAGGAGCGGTCCCATCGGGAAGTGCGGGCCGCGGCGCGCACCGAAGGCATGATCAGCTTGTTCGAAGACGGGCTGGAGAAGGTCGAGCTGGGCTGGACCAGCCTGGAGGAGCTGTTGCGGGTGGTGGTGGTGGAGCGGCCCACCGGGCGCAAGTGCGGCCAGTGCGGACGCCTCATGGCCCCGGAGTTCCAGGTCTGTCCCTACTGCTCCGATGGTTCGAACCTGGTCTGCCCTTCATGTCACAAAGCGCTCGAGTTTGACTGGCACACGTGCCCGTTCTGCCGTTTTTC
>DASYBA010000499.1:0-13991 GCA_036501005.1 Candidatus Xenobia bacterium
CGACGGGGGGTCGATCCTGATCTGCGGCCGCACGCTGGAAGACCGCCTGCAACTGATGCAGACCGCCGCCCAGCAGGCCCAGATGACGGGCATGCGAGTGCTGCAGGTGGTGAATTCACGAGACCTGGGCCAGCGTCTGAACCTGATGGGCGACACCCAGGCGATTTTCGAACGACTGGCCGAGGATGCCGAGGACACGCCCGTGTTGCTGATGGTGGCGGACATTCCCCCCGGCGATCCCATGCTCGAACAACTCCTCCACATGGGCGTGCGGAGCGGTGAGCCCATCCTCATGCTGGCCGGCACGCAGTACGTTCCGGCGGACCCTGGACGCATCACCGTCCTTCCCTTACAATAGGGGCGTGGAAAAGCTTCTCCCTATCTTCGTGGTGGTCGTGGCGGGGTTGTCGTTCGTCTTCCGGCGGCAGCCGCCGTCGAACGTGCAGAAGTTCTTTGCCTACGTTCTGCCCTTCATCGTGATCGTGGTGCTGTTGTTCTATCTGCGGAAGCTATACGCTCCGGTGTTCGGATCATGAGGACCATTGCGGGGCAGGTGCACGGGCTGTCCGACTGGGACGTCAACGAGGAGGCGCGCGCCCACGTCAAGGCTGACGGCGTGTTGCTGACGCTGGACGACACTCGACACGTGCTGCTGCCCTGGGCCACGGTCGATATCGGCCAGGACTACGTATGGGATCACCGCGCGACCATCCTCGGGGTCGCGGACGGACGGAAGATCCGCTTCACCGCGGAAGGGCCCGAACTCGGGCGGCAGATGGCGATGTATGCTCCGGCCGAGCTGCGGAGCAAGCTGGGCGAAGTGTCGCAGATGACGACGGAAGCGCACGGCACTCGCAAGGCGCTGTGGATTGCGACGATCGCCCTGCTGGCGGTCATGATCAGCAGCCTGGGCTGGCTGCCGTCCGTGGTCGCGTATTTCTTTCCGCCGGCCTTGGAGGAGGTTGTGGGCCAGTCGGCCTTCAACGTCGGACCGGAAACGTCGAATCCCGTGCTGCAGCAGGCCGTCGAGAAGGTGTGGCACAGTATCGAACCGGGGCTGCAGCCGAATCCCTACCACTTCCGCCTTAAAGTGGTGCAGTCGGACGAGATCAACGCGTTCGCGGCCCCGGGAGGATACGTGGTGGTCTATACCGCCCTGCTGGCCGACGTCAAACGACCTGAAGAACTGGCGGGCGTGCTGGCCCACGAATCGCAGCACGTCATCCAACGGCATACCCTCAAGGCCATGCTGCACTCCGTGCAGTTCAACATTCTTCTCGCCCTGCTGTTCAACAAGGGTTCGGATGACGAACTGGCCAAGCTGGGGTCACAGATGACCGGACTGGCCTACAGCCGAGGGAATGAAGCACAGGCCGACGCCGAGGGCGCCAAGGTGTTGATGCGGGCCCATATCGATCCGACTGGGATGGTCGACTTTTTCCAGCGCCTGGAGCAGGAGCATCCGATCCACGGGTTGAGTCTGATGCACGATCACCCATCGAATGCCGACCGTATCGCATCGCTCTCGGCGCTGATCGCGAAGACGCCCCACGACTCAAAGCCGTTGGACGTCGACTGGGCGAAAGTGGAGGAAGCTGCCAAAAAACCCTAGACCGCTTTGCGCACCTCGACGGCTTTCACTCGGGAGCCGCCGTTGAGCGACAGCACGCCGTCGACTGAGAGCGTCAGGGGTTGGACCGGGTGCGGTCGGCTTTTGAGGCGCTCCTCCAGCATGCCCACGGTCTTGTCAAGAATGCCATCAAAGGCCCCGTTGGACATGACCAGCACCACGTCGCCGGCTTGTAGCTCTCGGCGGAAAAGGGTGACAATGTCGTCAGCCGTCGGCAGGAAACATGCATCCTTGCCGGCTTCCAGCAGGTCTTCCACCAACTGCGGAGAGTTGAAGAGTCGGCCCGGCTCGATCTGTTCCGGGTGGAACACGTCGGCCACCACCACTCGATCGGCATCCAGAAACGAGTTGATGTAGTCTTTCTGGAAGAAGTCTCGGCGGCTGCTGGCCGTCCGCGGTTCGAAGATGGCCCACAGGCGGCGGGTCGGATAGCGGGACTTGAGCCCCTTGACGGTCTCTCGCACCTTGGTCGGATGATGGGCAAAGTCGTCGATCACGACGACGTTGTCAACGATGCCCCGCACGTCCTGACGCCGGCGCACCCCGCCAAAGGTCGCCAGACCCTGGCGAATCTGTTCGAGGCTCAAGCCAGCCTGCACGCACAACACCGTGGCCCCGAGGGCATTCTGTACGTTGTGGCGCCCGCACATGGGAATGAAGAAGGTGCCCATCTCCTCGCGGCCGCAGACGAGGGTGTAGGTGGTGCCGTCTTCACTGGCGACCAGGTCTCGGGCAGTCCACTTGGCGTCACCGTTCATGCCATAGGTCTCCAGCGTGCAGCGGGCGTCGTGCATGACGTCGCGGGCGGCCGGAAAGTCGGTACACACCGCCAGGAACCCGTGCGTCGGAATCTGTTTCACGAAGCCCCGGAAGGCCGTCTTGATGTGCTCCAGGGTCGGGTAGATGTCACCGTGGTCGAACTCCAGGCTGTTGATCAGGCCCATGGTGGGTCGGTAGTGCGTGAACTTCGGCACCTTGTTGAAGAAGGCGGTATTGTACTCGTCGCCCTCGATGACGATATGGCGCCCGGCCCCCTGATGGAAGCTGGAGTTGAAGTTCTTGGCGATGCCCCCGATGAAGAAGCTGGGATCCAGGCTGGCGTGCGCCAGCACCCACGCCGTCAAGGACGTGGTGGTGGTCTTGCCGTGGGTGCCGGTCACGACCATGGCGATGCGATCCTGGATGAAATACTCGGCCAGCGCCTGCGGAAACGACATGATGTTGAGGCCCATGGCAAACGCCGCCTGCACTTCCGGATTCGACTCCTTGCAGGTATTGCCCACGATGACGAGGTCGGGATGGTGGGTCAGGTTGTCGGGGGAGTAGCCCGTCATGATGTCGATACCCAGAGACTGAAGCTGGGTCGACATGGGCGGGTAGACGTTCTCGTCTGAGCCCGTCACTTCATAGCCGGCAGATTTCAGCAGGCCCGCCAAGGTCCCCATGCCCATGCCGCAGATGGCCGTCAAGTGGACCTTTTTGATCTCTCTCATCGTGTTCCTCGTTAGATTGAATTTTGTTCGCCCAGGCGAATGGAAGGCGTCTTTTTACCATGTTCACTATAATTCAAGTTCGTTGCAGCCTGAACAACGCCAGGTTACAGTTTGATAACAGCGCTTTGTGAAGGCACTACTTCCTTATATACCCGCCTCCAGGAGAAATCTACAGTCTGGCGGAAAAGGACCGCCATGAGCGACTTGGTGAACCGCATCCAGCAAGACCTGATCGTGGCCATGAAAGCACAGGACACGCTCCGACTGAGTACCCTGCGCATGGTCAAGACCGCCCTGAAGCTGCAGGAGGTCGAGCGACGGGGGGCCCTCGACGATGCGACCGCGCTGCAGGTTTTGCAGCGCCTGTGCAAGCAGCGGCTCGATTCGATAGAGCAATTCGAACAGGGCAACCGCAAGGACCTGGCCGACAAGGAGCGCGCCGAGCTGAAATTCATCGAGGCCTACATGCCGCCGGCGGTGGACGATGCCGCCATCCAGGCGGCCATCGACGAAGTGGTGACGGAGCTTGGCGCCACCGGCCCCAAGCAGATGGGCGCCGTCATGGGCAAGGTCATGGCCCGCTTCAAAGGCCAGACCATCGACGGCAAGCGGGTGCAGGCCCTAGTCGGGGAGCGTTTGAAGGGCTAGTCTTCTCGCCACGGTGGCCATGCGGAGGGAGTCCAGGCCGTTGTCTTCCGTCACCCGGCGAGGTTGGGTGGCGTCGGCCAGCCAGCGAAGCTGCTCCGCCATCAACCCCTCGATGCACTCTCCGTAGCGGGCCATCTTCTCGGTGCCCGCGCCCCACGTCAGGTGGATGCGACGGGTGGCCTGGAAGTGATGGTGGCGCCCCTGCACGGCGCGATCGTCCCCTTCGTAGACGGCGACGTCGTGGATGGTGGCATCGTCGAACAGTTGCCCGAGGGCCGCCAGCGACTCCTCGTTGACGAGGGCTCGCACTTCGATGCGGGTCGGAATCCACTCGTGCAGGGTGATGTCGCCCCGCTCGAACAAGAGCCGGAGCTCCTGCCGGTCCATCCGAACGGGCTGGGTAAAGCCATGATAGAAGTGCACGGCGACGTGCCCATACCGCGCCGTGCACGTGACCTGCTCTTCGAGGGCGGATCCGGGCCGTAGCACACGCGAGGCCGCCATCACGTCCCCGGACCCCAGCCACCAGGCGAAGAGGTCGAAGAAGTGCACGCCGTGCTCGACGAAGATGCCGCCGCTCTTGTGAGGATCCCAGAACCAGTGCCCGGCGGGCAGGTTCTCGTCAGAGGCGTAGTTTTCGAAGTACCCGTGCAGCGGCTGTCCGAGGAGGCCCGCCGACACCAGTTGGAGCACCTTCCAGCTCAGGGGATTGTAGCGCTGCAGCAGATCCACCACGCACAAGCGTTGCTTCGACCGAGCCGTATCGACCATCTCCTGGGCCTGGGCCAGGTCCGTCGCCAGCGGCTTCTCGCACAGGACGTGCTTGCCGTGTTGCAACGCGATCATGGCGTGCTGATGGTGCAAAAAGGGCGGTGTCGCCAGATAGATCAGGTCGACGTCGGGCGATGACAGGAGCTCGGCCACCGAGACGGCCGCGGTAAGCCCGAACTGATGCGCCGCCGCCGCGGCGGCCACGGTATCGCTGTCGGCCACGGCCGTCAAGTGCAGGCCGGGCACCTTGAGCATGTGTTCGACCGCATAGCGGCCGAACCGCCCGCACCCCACCAGCCCGATTCTCATCCCAGCACCTCCCGCACCTTGGCGGTCAGGGTGTCGGTGGAAAACGGCTTTTGCACGAACGGTGCGCCCCTGTCCAGGATGCCCTGCCGGAAAATGGCGTCATCGGTATATCCCGACATGTACAACACCTTCAAGCGCGAGTTCTGGGCCACCAGGTGCTCGGCCAGTTCTCGCCCGCTCATGCCGGGCATGACGACGTCGGTCATGAGGAGATCGATGCCATCCAGGCCGTTCCGACACATCTCGATGGCCTCCCCGCCGTGGGGCGCGGTCAGCACTTTGTAGCCGTGCTCTCGCAGCACCCGGGCGACCAGGGTGCGAACCTCCGTCTCATCTTCCACCAGCAGAATGGTCTCCGTGCCCTGGCGGTCGACCGCCGGGTCTGGGACGACCTGGAGATGCCGCCAGGCGCCCTCGACCTGGGGCAGATAGACCTGGAAGGTGGTGCCGGCCCCGAGCTCGCTGTCGACCCAGATATTTCCCCCGCTCTGCTTGACGATGCCGTACACCGTAGCCAACCCCAGGCCGGTGCCTTTGTGCTGCTCCTTGGTGGTGAAGAACGGCTCGAAGATGCGTTCCTGGGTCTCCTCGTCCATGCCAATGCCGGTGTCGCTCACCGCCAGCAACACGTAACGGCCCGGGCGGACCGCCACGTGGTTGTCGGAGTACTTGTCGTCGAGCTCAGCCGAGCTGGTCTTGATGGTCAGCCGGCCGCCTTCTGGCATGGCATCCCGGGCGTTGACGGCCAGATTCATGATGACCTGCTCGATCTGGCCCGGATCGGCCCGCACCGCGCCCAGATCCGGGTCCAGCACGGTGACCAGCACGATGTGCTCGCCGATGAGGCGGCGCAGCAGCTTTTCCATGTCGGCCACCACCTCGTTGAGGCCGAAGACCTTGGGAATGAGCAGTTGGCGGCGGCTGAAGGCCAGCAACTGGCGGGTCAGCATGGCGGCCCGCTCCCCGGCGTTCTGGATCTCCTGGATGTCGCCAAACAACGGCTCGGAGGCATTGATCTGGCTCAGAATGAGCTCGCTATACCCGAGGATGACGTTCAGCAGGTTGTTGAAGTCGTGCGCCACGCCGCCGGCCAACTGGCCTACCACGGCCAACCGCTCCTGCATGGCCACCCGCTGCTGCTCTTCGCGCTCTCGGGTCACGTCTCGCACGAAGACGACGGTCTCGGCTTCGGAGGCTGCGGTGGAGAGCGACAGAATCTGCCGGGGTCGGCTCCTCTCGAATTCCATGGGCACCCCTTGTTCCAGTACGGTGGCGACCGCGATCGGGCCGACCGTTTCGACCACCTCGCCGATGCTGGGCAGCGTGTCCAGCAGCCGGTGGGCTTCGGCATTGGCGAACACGAGGCGCCGCTCGCGGTCGAGCAGGATCAGGCCGCTGGGCAGGTTGCGCACCATCTGGTCCAGCCGCCGCCGCTCCTCGGCGCGGGCCGCGCCCAGCCGTTCCATGGCCCCGCTGAAGTGGGCGGCCAGCGTGTAGAGAAAGCGGACTTCGTTCTCCGCGTAGCGCCGGCGTCGACCCGACCCGGCCAGCAACATGCCGACGATGGCGCCGTTGCAGGTGAGCGGCGCCTGGAAAAGGGCCGCCAGGTCGTTGAGGGCGGGTACCGATGGGTCATACCGCTCGGCCTGTACGACCTGGCGGGTGAGACGGCCGAGGTCGATCGGATCCGGCGCAAGCTGTTCCATGGCCTGGCTCATCAGGTCGGTGGTTCTATCGAGAAACCTGTCGGTCACCGGACGAGTGATCTTCAGGATGACCTGTTGGCACGACTCGGTCGAGAGCAAGGCGCCGGAGACGTCCTGGCGCTGCACCTGGAACAGGCACTCCAAGACCATGCGCAGCACGTCCTCGGGGTTGGTGGCGGCGCTGATCTGGGTGCTCAGCTCGTAGAGCGCCTCCAGTTCGAAGGTGCGGCGGCGGACTCGCTCCTCCAAGGTCTGGTTGACCCGAGCCAGCTCGGACTCGTGCTGCTGCTGGCGGGTCTCGGCCTCACGGCGCTGGGTCACGTCCAAGACCATGAAAATGAGCTGGCGCATGCCCCCGCCGCCATCGAGGGGCGAGGCCCAGATCTCCAGGATGCTCGGGCCCAGGGCATAGTCGCCGAGGTAACGGTGCCCAGTGCCTCCGGCCTCTTCGAATTCAATCCAGAAGCGGCCGAGTTCGGCTTCGGACAGGGGCAGGAGCCGCGACAGAGGCTGGCCCACGATGTTCAAACGGTCGGCGGAGAGCAGGGTGGCGAAAGGCTGGTTGACGTAGACGACGTCCATGCGGTCGTCGACCACTACCACGCCTTCGTGCAGCCGGCCCAGCACGAGATCGAGCCACGAGACGCAGTGGCGAAGGCCGGAGATGAGGGTGTTCGCCGTCCGCTCGGTCACGGCTCAAGCCCCTCGGGGAGCGCCGGTCTCCTTTCGCGTGTCGGGCAGACCGTTGCCGTGCTCTGGTGGGAGGACTCGCACCGGAATGAGGTTCTTGACTTCCAGTTGATGGAAGAGCAACTCGACCAGGTCGCCATCCCACCAGCCTTTGCGTGACTCCGACTTGAGAATGTCGTAGCACATCTCCGGCGGGAACGCTCGCTTGTAGCAGCGGGCCGTCGCCAGCGCATCGTAGATGTCGGCCACCGCCGCCACCTGCGCGACGAGGGGAACCTGGCTGCCTTTGAGACCGTCTGGGTAGCCAGTGCCATCCAGGCGTTCGTGGTGCGAACGAATCACGGGCAGGCAGTGGTGCAACGACTTCAGCCCGCGGCAGATCTCGAAACCCAGCCCGGGGTGGGTCTTCATGGTCTCCATCTCTTCCCAGTCCAGCGGGCCGGGCTTGTTGAGAATGGCGTCTGGAATGCCGATCTTGCCCACGTCGTGCAGCAGGCCGCCCTTGCGCAGCGCGTCGACCTCGCGCTCGGTCAGGTTGGCAGCCTTGCCCAGCATCTCGCAGTAGACGGCCACTCGGTCGCTGTGGCCTTCGGTGTACTTGTCCTTGATCTCGATGGCCCGAGCCAGGGAGTACAGTACCGACTGGGCCTCGTCCAGCTCGTCGACCAGGCGTTTGAGCTTGAGCAGGTTGCGAGCCCGGGCCTCGATTTCGACCACGTTGAAAGGCTTGGTGATGTAGTCGTCGGCGCCGGCGTCGAAGGCCCGCACCCGATCGTCGATGGCCTGCAGGCCTGTGATCATGATGATGGGAATGAGGCGGGTGCGGTGGCTGCCTTTCAATTTCCGGCAGACTTCCAGGCCGTCCAGCTCGGGCATGACGACGTCGAGCAAGACCAGGTCAGGAAGCGTTTCCTCCACCATCTCCAGGGCTTCCTTGCCGTTGGTGGCCGTATGGATGGTGTACGAGCCGTGCAGCCGGAAGATGCGTTCCAGCATCTGACGGTTCTCGTCGGTGTCATCCACGATGAGGATGACGGGTGTCGAATCAACCATTGCCCCCACTGTTCGACACCCGCCAGATCTCACCCTCTCCTGGCTCTCACTTGGCAGTCGGCAGTTCTTGCTACTGATGACTTCGCTAGGGCGGTGGCACTTTTCGATAGACGTGACCGAATTCCAGGTAGAATTTCAGCAAGGTCAGCGCCTCGCCCCATCCGGTCGCGCAACTGACGTGGGTTTCCGCATCTTCGCTGGTGTGACCCGTCTCACGCAGGGTCACCACCGTGCCCGGCCCCCGAGGCTCGATGCTGATACGCACCGTCGTGGGCCGGCGGCCGGGCGACCACTCGAAAGCGAACCTTGCGGGGGAGACGGCGTGCAGGATGGGCCCGCCATCCTCGGCGGTCATGTAGTTGGGCCCGAAATCCTTCCAACGAAGCTGGATGCTGGTCCCGTCCAGGAGCGTGCCCTGGGTGAACCAGGCGTCCCACCCCTCGGCGGTCGTCAATGTTCGATAGACGATATCGGGAGCGACTTCGATATAAGTGCACTGAACGATGTCTGGCAGAAACGGCATGGTCGCCTGTTTCCACAGACCTGTGACCGTTATCCTCTGCCCAGGCGACGCAGGATGGCGGCCTCGAGAAGGCGGCGGTCCTCCACGCTCATGTCGAGCAGGGGCGAGGCGACCTGCCAGAGGCTCCCACTGGCGATGACCCGCCGGGCTACCCCGTGGGCCTCGATGGCCCGGGTCTCGTCGTCGATCTCGATGCGCAGGTTGAAGCCGGTATGGGGCTCCATGGCTTGCGGAACCTCCAGCAGGATGCCGTGGCGGCTGATGTCTCGGGCCACGCACAGGAGGACCATGCCCGACCCGGTCGTGCAGCGCACGGGCCAGCGGCAGGAGAGCCGCTGCGAGCGCCGTTTCTGGCGGTCGTCCAGCGGGGGCGAGCCGGGTGGGCGCACCAAGGTGAGCACTTCATACGGCTTGTGGCCACCGTACGCAGTCAACTGCAGCCCGGCCTGCCACGTCGCGCCCGTGGGGGAGCGCTTGCACCACACCACCTCGGCCTGCACCCGCATCTGCGACCCGGGGGCGTAGCCCCGCATGTGCACGTCGACCCCGTCTCCCCGCCGCAGCGAGACGGGCAGTTCGACTTTCAGGCCCTTGGTGCTGGCGTTGAGCATGCGCCCTTCGACCGTGCCTTTGGAGAGGTCGACCCGCACCGGGAGGTCGCAAGGAATACGAAAAGTGGCACGCAGATCGGCGTGTGGTTCATCATCGGCCCGTCCCAGGACCCGCTTGATGGCATCAACCCACTTCGTGGCCGTTCACACTCCCGCGATGGGGTTCGTCAGAAGCGGGCAGGCTTCCTGGGCTGGGGCGCGGTCACACCATAGTGCCATTGGGGAGCGATGGCCCAGACCGTCGAGCATGGCACTCTCGAGCAAGGTGCTGCAAAGATACGCCCATGATGGTCATGTCGACGACGATGCTCTCGACGCCGGTGGAAAAAGACCCCGGGACGACTTTGTCGCTTCTCTGCCGCACGCCGATCCCCGCCGTTTGTAGAGTGACTCGGCGCGGGCGACGTCCTACTCTAGCTCCTATATATGGAACGCCCGCTATGTATCGAACATAAACACGGCGAAATATGGCTGCCAGTCTACGTATGAGCGTCTGAAGGGACGGCTGGTGGCACTCACGCTGACGGCGCACCGTCCTCGACCTTCTCAAGAACTACCTCCCAATCGACACGGTGCCGAAATTGTCGCCGCTCAGCGCGATGCCCGAGAAGGGCATGGCCTCACCATGCGCGGTGCGCCAGGTGTGGTCGCCCGTCTTTGGCCCGCCTGGTCACGATCTTTGTGAGACCACGTGGTTGACCAGGGGGGTTAGCTAATGCTACAATCCAACCATGGAAGTCAATGTTCACGAGGCCAAAACCAGGCTGTCCCAGTTGTTGGTGAAAGTAGAGCACGGCGAAGACGTCATCATTTCCAGGGCCGGACATCCGGTGGCCCGGCTCGTGCCGTACGTCGGCAAGAACAAGCCGCGGGTGCTGGGTCAGGCAGCCGGCGACTTCGAAGTGCCCGAGGATTTTGATGCCCCGCTTCCGGATGAGATCATGAAAAACTTTCTGGAATGAGGTTATTGCTCGACACGCAGGTCGTGCTGTGGGCCATGGTTTCTCCCCAGCGTCTGCCGCTCACGTTGACCAACCAGCTCGAGGAGGGCGACACGGAGGTTTACGTATCGGTTGCAAGTTGTTGGGAGATCGCCATCAAATATGCGTTGGGCAAGCTAGCCCTGCCGGATGAGCCTGCGGTATATCTACCCCCGCAGTTTATCAGACACGGCATGGTGCCACTACCGGTGGGCTTGACCCATGCGTTGGCCGTGGGAGCCATGCCGCCCCATCACAACGATCCCTTCGATCGCTTGATTATTGCGCAGGCCACGATTGAGACCTTGCATACGGTGACCTCAGACCGAAAATTTGTGCCGTACGGTATTCCCTTGACGCTCATCTGACGCGACCGGGCCGCGCGATTCATGCAGCCGTGCCTCTCCGTTCGGGGGCGGCGCCTGGTAGCGCCGACAGCATGATGGTCCGGGGCTCTCTAATGCAGCAGACAGGCCAGACCTGCGACCACGAGCCAGACACAGCCGAGCCCTTGGCCGGTGGACTTCTCGCGGATATTGGTTACCTGCAGACCCTGGTCCATGAGTTGCTTGGTCGCTGCCCGGAGGTTGGTCGCCTCGATTTCCCCCTGGTTCACGTCGCCAGTTGGAGTCTTGACTTTGTAGATGAAGACGGGCACACGGAAAGGTTCGCTCTGGTGGGTTGAAAGTCTTGCTCCGGGTGACAGACGAATGTTCCCGCGAGATTGAGTGACACTTGCCTAGCTTGGCGGCCAGGACCTCCTGCCCCTGGGAGAGCCCCGGACAGGAGGAGGGCAGTGGACCGCCAAGGGCCGTCCCCATGTCTGACAAACCCTATAGTACAGGGAACCCCGCCGTCGATGAGGCGATTGCCCGTCTGGTCGAACAGGTTCCAAACCATGACGCTCTGCTGGGCGAGATGATCACGACTGCGGTCAAGCTGGTCTCGGATGGGGCCGATCGCGGTGAAATGAAGCTGGTCAACACCACCTTGAAGGAGATGCGCCATACCTTCCGGGTTTTCCGACCGTACCGGGAAATCCGCAAAGTGAGTATTTTCGGCTCGGCCCGGGTGGCGGTCGACACGCCAGTCTATCAGCAGGCCGTCGAGGTGGCTCGGGAACTGGCGCTGCGCCACTGCATGGTGGTGACCGGGGCGGGGGGCGGCATCATGCGGGCCGGGCATGAGGGGGCAGGTCCAGACGCCAGCTTCGGGGTCAATATCCGCCTGCCATTCGAACAGGAGGCCAACGACATCATCGCGGGCAACCCGCGACTCATCAATTACAAGTACTTCTTTACCCGCAAGCTGGCGTTCATCAAGGAGACGGACGCAGTGGTGGTGCTGCCGGGCGGGTTCGGAACCCACGACGAGGGCTTCGAGTCCATCACGCTGGTGCAGACGGGCAAATCGCGCATCATGCCCATTATCTTCCTCGACGCGCCCGGGGGCCTGTTCTGGAAGGCGTTCGATAGCTATGTGAGGGAACAACTGCTGGGCCAGGGTCTCATATCGGCCGCCGATCTGTCCCTCTATCACGTAACGGACTCGGCCGTGGAGGCCGCCCAGGTGGTGGAGACCTTCTATCGACGCTACCACTCCATGCGGTACGTGGGAGAGTCCTTGGTGGTGCGCCTCAACCCGCCGCGGGTCGAAGGCCTGGTGCAGCACATCAACGAGAGCTTCCGCGACATCCTGCGGGCCGACGCTGTGGAGAGCGCCCCGCTCCACGCCGAGGCCGATGAGCCGTCGCTGGCCCACCTGCCTCGCCTGCTGCTCCGTTTCGATAGGCGGCACTTTGGGCGGCTCCGCCAGCTCATCGACAGCATAAATAATTTTCAAGCTTGAGAAGGAATCAATTCCGGGTGCTCGAAACGGCGTGGGCGTGCGGATCCGAATCTTTACCGACGGTGCCTGCCGTCCCAATCCTGGGCCCGGCGGCTGGGCCGCTTACATCCTACGAGGGGGGCGGGTGCAGGGGCTGAGCGGTTCGAACGAACGAACGACCAACAACCGCATGGAGATGACCGCCGTATTGGAAGCGCTGCGGGCCGTGCCTCGCGGTGAGGTGACGGTGGTGACCGACAGCCTGTACGTGGTTCGCGGCATGACGAAACACCTGGCATCGTGGCAGACGGGCGGGTGGGAGACCCGGGCCGGCCTGCCCGTACGCAATCGGGACCTGTGGGAAGCTATCTCCGAGGTGTCGGGCGACCGAGTCCGCTGGGTGCACGTTCACAGCCACGCGGGCCACGCCTGGAACGAACGTGCCGACCGCCAGGCCCGCCGAGCCTCCATCGCAAGCTGACGATCGCCAGCAGAAGTGTGTCTGAGACGCCCTGCTGCGGGGGGCTGAGCGCGGTCGGGTTCGGGGAGCGGTTTGTCGCATAACAACACCCCACAGGGGAACTTGGGATGACGACCGTCGCCGCAGAGATCCGAGCCTCTGCGACGTGCTGTGGCGAGTGCATGGGGCAAGATCGACGTTCTGCGGCGGGTCAGGTCATCAGCACGAGAGTTCGGCACGGCTGCCGAGAGGGTGACAGTACAACGGCGCAAACTTGCCGGCCACGATGACGCATCTGGCGGCCGGCCGCGCCAAGTTCCACCGGGAACGTGGGGGTCTGCAGAATCCCCAGGCCAACGGGTTGGAAGTGCCCACGTGCGGGTCGGCCGCCAGCCATTATCCGATGCGGCTTTGATTGCCGTCCGTTCCTCCGAGAGACTTCCGCCCCCAGCGTGTCCTCGTGGCGTACGCACAAAGGCCTGGTGTGCGTAGCCCAGTTCGACACGCTGGGCACCCGGAGCCCAGCGTGGTTCATCCGATAGGCCGTGTCAAGGCAATCGGACAGGTTCGCCGCGTACGGGGAGGCCCGCCGCGGCGGCAGCTTGCATCAGGCCGACGAAGGCCCGGGTTGCAGGCAGGGCCGTGGCCAGCGAGACGCGATGGGCTTCCAGCGACGCGGCCAGTCCCGGGTCGAAGGCCGCCGCCGCATGCGACAGGTCGCCGACCTCCCCGAGTCTCTCCGGCCAGGTCTGGATGTTCTTCCACCGCTCTGCCGACAGCGGATGGACGTGGGTCCAGTCGGTCTTGGCGTGCCGGCTCTCTTGTATCTTGTGGAGCGTCGCTGCATAGGCCGCCGGGTTGTAGCCAGCTCTCTCCATGTAGAGGATGGCCTGCCCATCCGCCTCGTCTTCCATCCAGGCCGGCCAACCCTCTTTCAACAGGTGGTGGTTGAGACGCAGCAGGTAGTCCCCGCGGTCCAGGCCCATGAAGACGGGAGGCTCGTCTTGATCCGCATACCACGTCGCGAAGTGGCCGAGAGCCACGTGCGCCATCTCGTGGGCGACGACTGCCGCTCGCTCATCCGGGCTTTCCAGGATGCGAATGAGTCCATCGGAGAGCCAGGTGTCGCCGCTGGGGTAGGACACGCTGAAAACGTCGTCGGTGGTCGCCCGATGGAAGGCCAGCACGTGAGCATCCAGGTGGCTGGCGAGCGCCAGGCGCCGGGCGACCTCCTCCAGTGCGGGGTCATCGTGCTTGTCCACGGCATACTCCAGGCGCATGACCTGGGAC
>DASYBA010000500.1:0-6090 GCA_036501005.1 Candidatus Xenobia bacterium
TCCCGCCCCCGAACAGACCTGGCAACCCAGCCCCCCTGCTCCAATGACGGCGCGCCCGATGACGCCTCAGTATGCCGCCTACAAGCAGAAGGCCATGGCAGTCGTTCACGCCCTGGGGGCCTTCCGAAACGCCCTGCCCGATACGGCCTTGAACAACAACGAGGGCCAGATTTTCAGCGCCATGGTCCAACGGTACAGCCCGTACCACCAGGCCCTCGAGCAGATGCTCCCCGACATCCACAACTTCAACGGTGGCCCCTGGGACACCAGCCTCTACTCCTTCCAGAAAATCAGCGACACCGAGGGCGACCTGGACGAGATGGATCACCTCTGGTCCGATTACGTCAACCAGGCTTCTCAGCGCGAGCACTGGCTGCAACTGGCCGCCCAGATGCAGGTCCAGGACGACATCGATGACTGCCAGGCCAAGGCCAGCACCTGCCAGTCCGCCATGGAGAGTGACGTCAATGCCATGCGAAATCAGGTCGACAAACTGAAGGCCGACTGGGAGTACGCCCAGGAAGCCCTGGACAAGAACAACTGATGGCGTGCCAAGGAACGACGGCCCCCAGCCCAGCGAGCGACCGTGCACATCACCTTCGGCCTGCACCTGGGCCACGGGCCTCTGGCCCCACCCCTCCACACCCGCCCAGCCTTCGTCGGCCCCTGGGACCACCTCGGCCTCACCTCCCATCGGTGGGTTGAGTGGGAGATCCGCCCGCCAATGGTTGTTGCATCATGGTGCGGTGTCCTGAGGTCGCTCAGGATATTGCCATGCGTTCTTTGGCCGGGTGTCGTTCACAATGTCCCTGACCATCGGCCGGGTACTCACCGACGTCAAACGCCAAATAGACAGTCCATGCACAGGGTGGAAGAAAGTCGCGACATTCTGCTACGTTAAACCTAAACAGCTCGTTCATGGCGTGGTCCGCGCTCCCGAAGTCCATCCCATCCTGACTGTACTCTTTCAGACGCCCCACCACGGTACCGTCCGGATGTCGGACAGCGTCAAGACCGATGAGGACATCCACAAAGCCCTGGAAACCGTACATCGCCCCCTCGATGGACTGCCTGGTCGGCGTGGATGCGCCCCTCATCGTACCACCCGACATCCACCGTCGAGACTGCGATCAGGACATCAGCCGGGTCTTCGGCCACCGGGAAGGTAGCGCCCACACCGCCAACCGGAGCCAGCCCGCCTTCACGAAAGGCGGCCGGGCCCTGGCCCTGGCAGCCTCCTTGCACCTGTCCACCGACCCGGTGCTCCCGCTCACGTCCCCCATCCGACACATGGTCGAGGTCTACCCTCACACGGCTCTACTCTGCCTCCTGGGTTTGGACAAGACCCTCAAGTACAAGAAAAAGCAAGGTCGAACCATAGCGAATCGAATCGACCAATTCCGTGGCGTCATCCAGGGCATTGAGGCTCTCACCGATCCGCCGCTTAAACTCGCGGCCTTCGCTCATTGGACAGACCTGTGCAACCAGATTACGCAGTGCAAGACGCAATCCGGTCTCGATCGGGCCGAAGACGAGCTGGACGCCTACGTCTGTGCCTACGTGGCATGGTACTATTGGACGCACCGGCTGGAACATTGCCACAGTTTGGGGACGCCACTTCGGGCTATATCGTGACGCCGATAGATGACGATGCGCGAGGGGTGATGGGAAAGCTGGGCTTGTTGACGCCACCGCTTGTAGCCCGGTAATACCATCCCGAGTACATTCCTCGTCCGACCCCGCCACCAGCACAAGTTGCCCAGCTTGGACGGCCCGCCGCAGTACTGATGACCGTCGCCCGGCTCACCCCAGTGCGTCCGTGAGCTGGTAGTGAGGTGGCGCCCGTAAACACCTGATCCTAGTCCGTGCCTATGAGGTATAAGGCATTATGTTGGCATCTTTGATGACTTATCCATCTTATTAATGGTTGACTTTATTCCTTATATAGCCTACTATTTTAAAACAATCTGATTTATAGGTCATAATTATGGATACAGCAACTGCCAGAAAATCCTTAGACAAGGTGCTGGCCCCGCTCCGGCCGGCGGCCAGGTACAAGCCCCCCCATCGTGGCTGGGTCCGTGCTATCCGTGATGCCCTGGGTATGACCTCCATGCAACTGGCCCGTCGCATGGGGCTGACACAATCGGCTGTCACCAAGCTGGAAGAGGCCGAGAGCACTGGCTCCATAACCCTGGCCCGCCTGGAGCGTACCGCCGAGGCATTAGGCTGCACCCTCGTGTATGCGTTGGTACCAAACCAGTCCCTCGACGAGATAGTCCATGAACGCGCCCGTCAGACGCTTCGTGATGCGCTTTCCCGGGTCGACCACACTATGGGACTTGAGGCGCAAAATCTGACCAAGAGCGAGCTACTCACCGAGCAAGAGGAGCTTGTCGAGGACATGCTGCGCACTCACATCCGGCGGATCTGGGACAAACCATGACCGACGACCCGGAATCGTCCGTCCTATGCTCTGGGCTGAAGTAGCGGCTCAGGGATAGGCTTCCACATAGGGGCTCAGGCCTCGCCACCGGCGGGTATGACCGGGGAGCCCATGGCCACCGCCACCGCGTCCGGCGAGGTGATGCCCCACCCGCCCGCGGTCGCTGCGATCCGATAGCGCTTGGCGCCCCACTCCGAGCCCGCCACCAGGGCGAGATGTCCCGCCTTTACGGCCCGCCCGCAGTGTTTGATGACCGTCGGCCGGAGGAGCGCTGGAAGGCCGCCCTGGCCCTGGCCGGCCTCCCCGCCACCGTGGGACGCATCGATGGCGGTGTCAGCCAGACCACCCGGGTCCGCCTCATCAAGTATTGCACGGTGCTCGTCATGACCCCCGACGTCGCCCACGCCTGGCTCCTCTCCAGCGTCGGCGACAAGACCGTCCAACACTTCCTCTCCCTCCTCCACGGACGCCTCCAGGTCATCGCCGCCTCCGCCACCCTCCGCGCCGCCGAGGACGAGCTGACCTGCGAGTTCTGGCTGCCCCCCAAGGGTGTCGACTTCCTCCTCACGACGTTCATCGCCAACCTGGCGCCCGACACCCGCTTCATCTCCTTTGTCGACAGCCGCAAGCTCACCGACCAGATCACCACCATCCTGGCCCGCCGCCACGACCAGGCCGGGGACGGACCGGGGGACGACGACCCCGAACCCGTCGCCCTGGCCGACCCGCTCCAGAAGCTTGACGTCCTCCCTTATCGAGCCAGCTACGAGACCGCCGACCGCGAGTTCATCCGCTCCCGCCTGGCCACCGGCAAGCCGCCCTCCTGGTCGGCGTCCCTCGGTCCGCCACCAGCCTCTACCAACGCATCGGCCGGGTGGGGCGCCACGCCCTGGCCGGGTCCTCCTCATCCACACCGGGACGTCTACGCGGAAGCATCTTCCGCAACCCGCCCTCCCTCGTTTCCCTCCCGATGGCGGAGGGCGCCATTCCGCCCGACCTTCAAGCCATGAAGATGGAAGCCGGCGAGGACCCCAACCACACCGCCTCCCATCCCACTTGCTCCTACCCCGGCGCCGTTTACTACTATGCGACACAGCCCTATCGGGTGTATCGGGTCTCCACCCATGCCCGCACCGTTCATGTGTGACCCGAGAAACACTACAGCACCGTTCACGAGCCCAGGGCCATCATCCCGCAGGCTGGAAGAAGGTATCTACCTATCGATCGCCGGTCTCGGCAGGGTGGGGCAGGGGGGTAATAGAACGCAGCAACGCAGATCGTTGAACGATAGGTCCAGAACCAGCGATCAGGGGCGACCTGGAGACCAAGCGATCGACTATGATGACCTGCAAATCCACCGAGGAAGTGGCTGGCATCCGGGCATCGGGCCGTATAACTGCAGCCGTCATGGAAGACGTGAAAGCAGCGCTGGCTGTCGGCCGGACAACAAAAGAACTGGCCACAATCGCTGAAGACGCGATTCTACGTCACGGGGCGACTTCGGCCAGTAAACGGTATTAAAGGATTTCCAAGTGCCTTGATCGTTGCCGTCAACGACGAAGTAGAACATGGGATTCCAAGCAATCGCCACCTGCGGGACGGTGACATCATCAGCTTCCAGGTCGGCGTGCGGTACAAGGGCTGGTACGCACAGCAGTCGATGACGTTTGGTATAGGCACTATATCCGACAAAATCTCGACATTACCAGACGGCGTGAACCTGAATTCATGGGCTCAGTCCAACTTGATCATCTCCACCCGTACTCCTGTTCAAGACAAACCGTGGTGGAAATTCTGGTGAATATCGAGGCCCTGGCGGTGAGCGGGGACGCCGTCTGGAACACATCCGCAGCCCCCTAAAGCAGAGTTGTCCGGCCCAAATCGCCCCGCATGTGTCAACCGGACATCACCCCCTCTTCCGCTATCTCGACAAGAAGCGCTATTAGAAGCCGAAATTCGAAAATCAACCTCCAACAACTGGCCAGCGTCCACCTGGGACTCAGCGAGACCAGTTGTCGCTTCCCCTCCTGGATCAAGAAAGAGATGGACCGCGCCCACGAGGAGCTCATCGGCTGCAACTTCCTCAAATCCGATGCGGGTACTGCCCGCCGAGTACCAGAAGACGCGGGACGGCCAGTGGAGGTCACCTACCTCTTCCCCGTCGGCCGCACGTCGAACCAGTGCACGGGCATCATGATAAAAAAATCCTCATTCTGGGAGTACTCCCCTAGTAATGAAGGGCCGGAAACGCATCGAGCCGCCTGAAGGGAAGGAACCGACCTTGGTCTGGCCCGATTGTCAAATTATTGTCCACGACTGCCCATCGAGAGCGGCAGGCGGTTTTTGCCTGGGCGGCTAATGAGCGGCCAATGAAAACAGTGCTTCAAGTGAAAACAGTGCTTCATTGAAGCGAGAGTAATGGAGTTGCATCATTATGAGCGACGAAGAGACCCTGCTCGACGCACGCGAACCCCAAAACGGCATCCAGGTTGTCGGTCTGCTGGGAGAACTGGACTATAGCAACCTGGAAACCGTGCGTCAGCAGGTCTACCAACTGATCAACGGGGTAACAGCCTTGATCATCGACCTGAGGTCGTTGGAGTTTATCGACAGCAATGGGTTGGGCCTTCTGCTGGCGGCCCACAAGCGCATGCGAGAGAAAGGCGGGCGTGTTGCGCTGGTGTCAACGAGTACGCATATTGAAAAGCTGCTTCGCATTTCAGGCTTGGAAACCATAATCCCCGTTTTCAAAGACGAGCCATCGGCCTTGGACGCCATGGCAAAAGAAGTAAACCCGGCTACCCCGGCTTGACATCTACCGCAGGCCTCTCCCGGTAACCATCTAATCGACTGTGGAGTGTCACGCCAGACCACCGGGGCGGCCGGGTTGTGGCCGTTTCCCGGTGGTCAAGCAGGCACTAGCTGTTCTTGTGGCTCTGTTGACCCGCCTTTACGTGCTGCTCATGCGTGCCGCCACGTTCACCGCTGGTCGCCTCATGGCTGCCACCTTGGGAAGCATGACCGCCCTTGCTACCAGCTTCTCGAGCCTCCTCGGGGGTGAATTCATGGGCTGTCCCCTTTTCATGAGCAGCCTTGCCACCTTTACTGGCAATTTCACGCTGCTTGTCATCATCCATTGAGGCAAAACCGCGGTTGTCGGATCCCTGATCAGGCATGGATCAATCCCTCCTTGTCTAGTCGCCCAGCAGCATTTCACTGCCTTGCAAAGACAGTCTTCTCCTTTACTAGCACAGCAGAAACTTATCCGATAGTATCACGGTGTTTTTTCGATACAAGCGACGGTTGGAACGGGTCTGCAGGCGACCGACGGCGGGCATACGCATAGCGGGCGGGGCGGTCTCGGACGACAAGCGCAATGTCCGAGCAACCGCCACCGCAAAGACGTTGCGATATATAGCGGATAGGTTGTGTATGGCGCATTTCCGTGGTGAGATATGGCAACCAGGCTATTTATAGGACGAGACAAAACCAGGAAGACGTGCCCGAGACGAGCCGTGGAGCCCGCCCGGTCTGTCTTCCTGGCTTCCTCAACTGAGGCCGGTGGCTAGATGCCGAGCATGGACGTCAGATCGGTGGCAATGTTCCCGATGCCCTGCAGGAGATTGCCGATCGGATTGCCCGAC
>DASYBA010000501.1:0-3132 GCA_036501005.1 Candidatus Xenobia bacterium
GCTCGACCACCAGATCGGCCGGCCATATCCGGCGCACGGTGCGCTTGAATTCCTCTGCCGCGGGACCGCCATCCCACTCGGTAACCCAACAGGTCGAATTTCGGTCGCCTTGGCGATACACCCGATAGCGGTCCGTGCGCCAGTGGCTGGCCAATTCTCGGTGCGGGTCGCCCGTGTGCTGTTCGAACCAGACCGTGAAGAGAAACTCTCCCAAGGTGTCCTCGTCAACCGGTTTCCAGTCGCCGACCGGTACGAAGGGACGGGCGAAATGAACGACGTCCGGCGTGCGTCGGGTGCCCGAGTACAGCTCCGGGTGGAGAATTTGCTGGGTACTTTCAGGCAGATCCGTCCATGCCCGGTTGACGGCGCCCCAGCCTGGTCCCAAAGTTCTCAAATGGTGCACGAAGCGGGCTCCAGCCAGATACGGAAACAGGAGCGAGCGCTGAAAGATGAGGGGCACCTTCCGCCCCCCGACGTCGTCCAGGCTGGCATTCGACATCCCACTGTCGACAATGGCATCCATGTCCGCCTGCGTCATGCTGGCCAGGGAACGGTGGAATGCGGCGACCTCGTCGGCCATCATGATCCAGGTGGCCTCCCCTTCCATCAAGGCTCGCAAGGCCAGGACCGCGTCTTGGTTATGCTGCTTCTCGACGATGCGTTCCTTGGCCAGGATGTCGAAGTACTGGTCGTCCAGGGCGTGATCCATCTCGTGGATGGTGACGAGTCGATCGGGATTGTATCCAAACAAGCTGGCAATCGCGCCGAAGACCAACAGGTGGGCGGTCGATACAGCCACCACGTTGAAGCGCTTGGTCCGCGGATCGTAGTAACCGGCCAGTTGGCTGGTCAGCAGGTCGGTCGAAAACTGCTTAAGCGGGAACGCCGCCGGCACGAACCCGAGGGCGCGCAGAACGACCGAGTCCCGGGCGGTCGTGTCATTTCGATTCTGCTCCTTGACCAGAAACTGTCGCACCTTTTCCCGGGGCGGGGTGTCCGCAGGCACGATTCGTTTGAACGATAGCGAGCGGAGCTGCATGAGATCTGTTTCGAGATCCGCCGTATCGATGCCCGGGATGGTCCCTTTGATCCACTGGGCCTCCCGGGGAGGGGTCTGGGTGGCCACGGGAGTGGGCGATAGCGCAGCCGGGGAGGGGGAAGGGACGTCCGCGTAGCAAGGTGCGATCAACCCGGCGGAGACCAGCAGGGCGAGGCAGATTCTCAGTATTCTGGCACGGGTGGTCATCTTTTCACCATTCAGGAACCGACGGTCTTTCCCCGCTTGACGAGCTCCCAGGCATTCGTGGCATGCCTCAGAGTGCGGGACCAGGACGGTTCGGCAGATGCTCCAACGAAGCCTCATTCAATGTGTCTGGCTGACTCGGCATCGGCGGCTGAAAATTCCCGTTGAATGAGCATCATCTCGGCCCGGTATCCAGCATCCGCCATGGCGTCCTTCCATTGCGCGTCCAGTTGCGCTTCGTCACGCTCCAGGTCCAAACGGGCTTTCTCCACTTCGAATCAACTCCTCGACCAGAGCGGTCGGGCTGGGTGCCCGCCTGGCCGGTCCAGTTCCTCAAGAGCAGCAACACTCTCAAGCTTGCCTCGGAACGTCTTGCTGACGGTACCACTGTAATTCTCTCATGGTTTGCAAATCGTACATTACGGATACCGTGGAGTCAATCTCTGGACATCGCTGGGGGTGGTGGGCGACGATGGTGAGCCGAATAGTGCCTCCTCTTGTTGAGAGTCCTGCGCCAGGCGACGTATCGATGAACGCCGTATGCGGTGAACAAGATGGGGCAGAACACGTGGAAGAAAAAGCCCAACACCCCGAATGGGAATAAGTAGAACACGAGAGGCATAGGTTGCGACCAGACCCAGCCCCCAGAGTCGCTTGCGAGTAGTTGCCTGGTGCTGGACGAAGGCACAGTCAGGTCCACAGAAGTACTGAGCACACTCGGCGCACCGGTGGTTTTCGTTCCCCCCGAGACCACAGCAGGGGCACTTACCATCTTCCCGTCCCGAGTGGCACGATTCCCAGCACTCCCGACAGCTCGGAACCCAGCCGGTCCAGTGAACGTCGCCCGCGGTCCCGCCACCACGGACCAGACGGTAGTGTGGCGTGGTGATCTGGCTGTGGCAGCGGTGGCACTTGGGCAACTTGGCCATGTCTCGTCGGTTCGACAGGGCTGTGGAGCGATCCCCGGAATCACGGGGAGTCCGGGAGGGCAGGGGAGGACCTGGCGGCCAGCCAATCTCGTCGCGTGGAGCAGCACGACGCCGCCGACCCCCGGCCCCGGTGGCCTGGGCGCCAGTCTCACGAGATGTGGTGGCTGGTGGCGTTGCTGCTGGTGTCAGCCCTCGCAACGCGATCTCGGCCGGCGCCTCTTCCGCCGTCTCGGTCCGGGCCAGCCGTCACCAGGTACGTGCCGCTCCCGGCCTTTTTGTTGCCATCAACGCATCGGAAACCGAACGAGGGTTGCCCGAATATGACCTTCTATGGCGTGGCGGCGGGTAGGGAGCAAGCCCACATACACATCACAAACTCGAAGGACAGGCGCGGCCTGATGGTCACAGGCCCCCGCGACGAGGTCCTAGTCTTCGCGGCTGAGATGAAGGCCTGGAAACGGTCTGCTTCTGCCCCGTCGGCACCATAGAGTCCGCCGGACCGAGCATTGTTGAGGGAGGCGGTCCCCTTCGAGTCGAATGGCCAGATCATGAGCGAGGAGCCTGAGGTCCGGGTGGAACGAGTCCTCGAGGTTGTGCACAGCTTTGCGGAAGCCGAGGAGCGAGACCGGCAGTACTGGTGGTCTCGAACCCCGGAGGAGCGCCTCAGCCACATGGAGGTGTTGCGTAGGTTGAATTATGGCGAAGCAGCTTCTACCGGCCGACTTCAGAGATTTCTTGAGGTTGCTCAACGACCATGACGTGAGCTGGCTGCTGGTGGGCGGCTACGCGGTGGGATATCACGGCTACTCGAGGGCCACAGGAGATATGGACGTGTGGGTGCCTCGCGATGAACGAACGGCCGTGCGCTTGACCAGCGTGCTGAAAGCGTTTGGGTTTGACACCCCGGCGACCACCCCAGAGCTCTTTCTAGGCGACCGCGTGATCGTACGCATGGGGTAC
>DASYBA010000502.1:0-4408 GCA_036501005.1 Candidatus Xenobia bacterium
CGACCGCTCCCGCCGCGCCCGGGCCGCGGCCCGCCGTCGAGGCGGCCGCTGAAGTCTTGGACAAGCTGGACCCCGTCTTGAAAGAGGCGATCAACGCCTCCCCCCCGCCCGACCCGCTACGGCTGATGATCCGCACGCCCGACGGCCTGCAACCGGCGGATCAGGCGAAAGTCGAGGCGGCGGGAGGCACGGTGCTGGCCAACCTCGACATCGTACAGTCGTTCTCCGTCGAGCTTCCGCTGGAGGGTCTGAAGGGACTGCTCAACGAGCCTCGCTTCCTCAGTTTCCATCACGACGCGCCCTTGCTGCGGCTGGATTGAATGCCCCGAAAATAAAAGGGCCCCCGTGCCATGGGGGGGTATGGGGGCATCTGGCACGGGGACCCAAACGTACTCTTCAGTTCTTGGCGGCCCTGTCGAGAACTCCTTCTGGAGGGATCGTACAGGGCCAGTTACCAGTCAAAAAAAACCTTTGTGGAGAGGTTGCGTCTCGGCCATCCTGGCGGGGCTAGCCCCGGCCTCGACGCAGCTTCCACAATCGATATTTTATCTCTGGACCGTACATCTGAACATCAGTCTTGGGTACCAGATGCGTTTCACACCGGTTCTGTAGGGGTTAAAGGGCTTACTTCAGGCCCTTCTCGATGGCGAAAAGCACGGCCTGCACGCGGTCGGTCATGCCCAGCTTGCGGAAGAGGTTGCTGATGTGGGTCTTCACGGTGTGCTCGCTGATGAACAGCTCCGAGCTGATGTCCTGATTGCTCTTGCCCTGCGCGATGAGCTTGAGGATTTCTCTCTCCCGGGTGGTCAGGCCGCGCAGGCCATCTTCCACCTGCGGCTCCTCGGGGCGGGTCCGGTCGCCCCTCTTCATCTTCACGAACTCGGTGATCAACTGGGTGGTCACCTTGGGTTCCAGGAGAGACTCCCCCTGGTGCGCGGTACGCACGGCGTCCTTGACGGTCTGCGCCGTGGAGTCTTTGGACAGGTAACCGCTGGCCCCCATCTGCAGGGCCTCAAAGATGTAGCGTTCCTGGTGATACCCGGTGAGCAGCACCACCTTGACCTCCGGACAGTCCCGCTTGATCTTGCCGGTCACCGTGATGCCGTCGACGTCGGGCAAGATGATATCCATCAGCACGACGTCCGGTTTCAAATCCGAGACCATGCTAAGGGTTTCTTCTCCGCTCACCGACGCCCCGACGACGTCGATGTCGGGCTCGCTGCTCAGGCTGGCGATCATCATTTCCCTGAACAGGTTCTGGTCGTCCGCGACCAACACCCGAATCTTCTTGGCGGTTTCTGCCATCTCAAGCTCGCTCTTCATACCGCCAGAGACAGACTGACGCCGTTGGTCGTTGCACAATCACCTCGCATGCCGCATTACCCCCTTGGGAGCCGATGATCCCTCACCCGACGCTAGCCGCCCGGTTCTCGGTGCGGGTCTATCCATTCCGTCCGCCGTACTGTTTTCCCTCTGCTCCAACTCAGGCTGCACGCCATTATTCCTCAACCCCCGGCAGCCGGCTGATGAACACATTCAAGCCGGCTTCAGGTTCCTCCAGGGCTAGAGTGGCGCCATGGAGTTCCAGTATGGCTCGAGACAGGCAGACCGAAATGCCCACGCTCACCCGTGGATCCTGGGGTTCTCCCAGAAACGAGAACATGCGTTCCAGGTCGAGACGATCCAGGGCACGGGCCCGGAAGGTCACCCGCAAGGTGCCATCCGCCTCCAAGGTGCACTCGATGGTCGACCGGTTGCGGGCCAGCTTGCTGGCGGCAAACAATAGTCCGGTAACGGCCGTCTGTAACAACTCCGGGTAACCCCGCCACGTCAATTGGGCCGGTCCCCGGGGCTCCAGCGTGATGTCCTTGTTGGCGGCGATGGGCTCGACGCTGCGAATGGCCGCCGCGACCAACTGGTTGGGCAGAACCTGGCGCCGCTCGCCATGCAGGGGGCCAGGGGCCGCCACCAACCGGGAGCAACGGGCCGTGGAGAGCATGATGGACACGATGGCGTTCAACAGTTGGGAGGTTCGCACCAGGGTTTGCACGATGGCCTGGCTGCCGACATCGCTCTCCAGCAGCGGCAGATACCCCTCCAGCACGCCGACGGCGTTGCGCAGATCGTGACCGGCCGTCCTTTCCAGCCCTTCCAGGGTCCGCTCCAGCGAGCGTTTTTCCGTCACGTCGGTCAGCACGGCCAGGGCCCCCACCACGGTGTCGGAGCGGGTGATGGGCTCGCCTCGAAAGTCGATGGCCCGCTCGCCGGCTCGGGTCCGAATCGACAATCCTCGGCTGCGGGTCACGACCTCTCCGGTGCGGAGTACCTCCTCCAACAGAGGATTGGCCCCAGTCAGGGGTGCCATGTCGATGGCCATCGGTACCAGCTCGCCGGGCTGGCGCCCCAGGCCGTTCTCCACGCCGGTCAAGCCTCGCATGCCCTGGGTCCAGAGGCAGACCTGGCCACCCGGGTCGGTGGCGTACATGGGCACCGGCACACGCGCCAGTGCATCGAAGACCAGTTCAGACGGCTCAGTAATTCGCACAGGCGTTGCTTCGGCGATGCAGGCCCAGGCTCCCACCCGACGCTCTGCTCGGTAGCCTCGACCTGCTCGGCGATAGCGGAGGAGGATGGCGCCAGGGGTCCGAATTGAAGCGAACTTTATTCAGAGGATTTCTTTCAAGTGCTACCACAGATCGGGCCACACAACACGACCTTCGTCCTGCTCTCCTTCGAGGGGCCGGACGTCTATTCACAAGCCGGCGGGCTGGGCACCCGCATGGCCGAGCTGGGCAGAGCGCTCGCCCAGGCGGGGTACGCCACCCACCTCTACTTCATCGGCGACCCCTACCGCCCCGGCGAAGAGGTGTTGGAAGACGGCCGGCTCGTGCTGCACCGCTGGGCCCAATGGATCAGCGTGTACTATCCCAACGGCGTGTACCACGGCGAGGTCGACAAGCTCAACGAGTACCAGAAGAGCGTGCCGCCCCACGTGGTCAACGAGATCGTCGCCCCCAACGCCAGCCAGGGGCGGCTGACCGTCGTCCTGGCGGAAGAGTGGCACATGGTCGGCACGGTGCTGCACCTCGACCACCTGCTGCACTGGCGATGGATGCGCAAACACACCGTCATGTATTGGAACGCCAACAACACCTACGGGTTCAACCTGTTCGATTGGGGTGCGTTGCGCAACGCCGCCGTGACCACCACGGTGAGCAAGTACATGAAGCACAAGATGTGGGCGTGGGGGGTCAATCCCCTGGTCATTCCCAATGGCATTCCCTCGCGGCTCTTGAGCCCGGTGCCCAAAGCCCAGGTCGATGCGCTGCGGGCCGTCTTCGCCCACAACATCTTCCTGGCCAAGATCGGCCGCTACGATCCCGATAAGCGCTGGCTGATGGCGATCGAGGCGGTGGGCGTGCTGAGAGACATCGGCATGCGCCCGAAGATCATCGTCCGAGGCGGCATGGAGCCGCACCGCAACGACATCTACAACTTGGCCCGCCACCTGGGCTTGACCTGGCAGGAAATCCACCTGAACCACCCCGATTTCGATACCATCCTGCGCACGCTGCACGAAGCATCGCAGTTTGCCGACATCATGGAGCTGCGGTTCTTTGTGCCGGAAGAGTTTCTGCGGGTGTTGTATGCGGCCGCCGACTCGGTGCTGGCCAACTCCGGTCACGAGCCGTTCGGGCTGGTCGGCCTCGAAGTCATGGCCTGCGGGGGCATCGCCACCACCGGGTCGACCGGGGAAGACTACGCGGTGCCGTTCAACAATGCCATCGTGATCGATACGGAAGACTCGCGAGAGCTGGCGACCTATCTCATCGAGCTGCAAAGCAACACCGCTCTGAAGGAACAGATGCGGCAGAACGGCTATCGAACCGCGGAGACCTTTCAATGGCCGTTCGTCATCGATGGGATGGTGCGCAAATTGCAGTTCACGGCCATGGTCGAAGGCGCCCAGTGGAACGCCTAGCCTAGAGGAGACATATGGAAAAGACATTGATTCTATTCAAACCCGATGCAGTCCAGCGCGGGCTGATCGGACAAATTCTGTCGGCCATCGAAGCCAAGGGATTTCGCATTCTCGGCCTGAAGCTGGTCCAACTCACCCGCGACAAGGCTGAGGAACACTATGCTCCGCACAAGGGCAAAGGGTTCTTCAACGACGTGTGCACGTACATGACCTCGGGCCCCGTCGTGGCTTTGATAGTGGGCGGCCACAATGCCATCAAGGGTATGCGACAGCTCGTGGGCGCCACCGATCCCGGCCAGGCCGACCCCGGCAGCATTCGAGGCCGATGGGCGCAGACCATCGACAAGAACCTCATCCACGGTTCCGACTCACAGGAAAGCTCCGATCGGGAAATCCCCATCTTCTTCAGCAAGGCAGAGATCCTCG
>DASYBA010000503.1:0-3995 GCA_036501005.1 Candidatus Xenobia bacterium
CCCGATCATGCCTTCCAGCCCGAACGCGCCGCCGCACACGGCACCATAGATCAGGAACGTGAGCTGCAGATAGCCGACCTTCTGTTGAGCCGCGCCTTCGCTAGACACCATTGCCTCGGTTCGGCCGCTGCCGGGGGGGCACCTGCGACAAGACAATTCCAAGGCGTGGATTTGACGAAGCCGTGATGGTGAGGTGCCATACTGGGCACAAGCCAGGTTGGAGGAGTGCGCCAGGATGATTGCGAGGATGCTGCGGGCGGGCATGGCAGCCGGGGTGATGGCCATCGGCACAGCAGGGACTGCCGTGGCGGATCCGACCCCGGTCGATACGTTTCAACCGGCGATGGCGGTCGACGCCGGGCTCTACCAGAACGACCCCCTGCAGTCGGTGCCCACGAGTATTTTCAAAGTGGGCAACAGCGCCTTTCAAGCCCAGGCCAAATACGCTTTCTTGCCCGCCGTGGACATGGGGCAGGCCACCGTGACTCGCACGGCCGACGAGGTCGTCATCGACGTCGGCCACCATCACGTCAGTATCGAACGGGATCCCAAGAACGCCAGCCTGGTGTTGATCAACTGGAAGGACAAGGGCGTTTACGAGGCTCGAACCTCCCAGCACGATGGCACCTTCGAAGCCGATACGGTGGACGGCAAGCTGACGCTGGGCCTGACGCCGCTGCCCGATGGCCGCATCCGGGCGGATGCCGCCGGCATCGTGCCGGGCACGGCCCACCTCTTTCTCACACCGATCACGGGATAAATTCATACCACGTCGCATCCGCGGCCTGCAGGACGGGGCGGATGTGGAGGCCGGCGAGGTGGGTGTATTCCTGAAAACCGGCCATGGTGCTGCCTGCCTGCACGATCATGTAGTGCGGTCGATACGCCTGGATGACCGCATAGAAGGCCTCCGGCACACCGTCGGCGGGCGCCGTCACCGTCTGCACGTCCAGGTCGGCCGCGACTTCGAAGGGATTGGACGTCAACACCAGGTCCTGGGGGGTGAGTTTCAACGGTGACTGCAAGGTAAGGGCCAGGTAGGGTGGCATGGCGGTGTAGCCCCGCCAGTTCCAGTGCGGCGTGGCGGCGGGCCAGTACAGACGTACGCAGGCCAGCAACAGAAGGGCTCCGACCCAGCGGCGGCGCTCGCTCAGGGCAGCAATCGCCAGAGCCGCCAGGATGCACTCCTCGGGAAAGATCAGGCCTGCCAGACGTCCGATACTGAGGAACGGTGCGAGGACGCTGGTGACCACCCAGGCGAGGAGCATGAACCCCACCACGAGGCGCACGCCGTCTCGATGCCGGCGCCATCCGATACCGATCCCGACCAGGGCCAGCACGCCGATCGGCCAGGGCAGCTCCGTGCCACAGCGGTATATTCGATAGCACAGCGTGTCCCAGCGCTGCTGGACGATGACGTGGAACCCCTGGGCCAGCCACCGGGCCTTCGTGACGGGCACCAGGAAACGGTTCAGATCGTTGTACTCTGTCAGATACAAGCCTAGCGAGCGTGGCTTGGGAACGAAGGCGCCAAAGGCCATCCAATGGTACAGAAGGTAACCGGCCACCGTGATCAAGGCGCCCACGGCGAACGAGAGGAAAGCGTCGCGGCGGTTGACGCCGGGTTGCGCCAGCAAGACCCACAGAGCGACGAGGCCCAGTTCGAACCCCTCCCCTCGACAACAGAAAGGCACTACCACGGCGATGCCCGCCAAAAACCATCGCCACCTCTGCGGCTGCCGGCGAGCCGCGTCGACCACGCACATGGCGGCCAGCACGGCGACCGTATAGGGAATGCCCGAGTCTGGCGTGACCTTGCCGCAGTTCTGGTCTTCCAGGAGAATGGCCATGAGGCCGGCCATGCCGGCGACCCAGAGCTCCGGCCGGATTCGATACGTCAACCAACACACCAGCACCGGAAGGGCGGTCGATAGCACGGCGCAGATATAGATGGCGGCCTTCTGCGAGGCCCCGACGACCGACATGACGGCCCCCAGGAACAGCGGCCACCCCAAGGACCAGAAGGCACCGGCTCCGTGCAGCACGCCTGGGGGGTCGCGATTGGTGACCTCATCGAAACCCCAGCCGCCCCCCGCCGTGGGACGAAGAATGCGCTCGGGGCGGCCCGGCCGATGCGGATCCAGGAACTCCCATTCAATGGGGTCTGCCAGCCCACGCCCGATGGCCACGTTGCGCGCCACCGTATAGTAGTATGAGGGGTCGTTGTCGCCGACGACGACCAGGGGGGCGGCGTAGTGCAGGTTGAGGGCGAGCTGCAGGAGCGCCAGCCCCAGCAGCAAGGCCGCCCATGCCCAGCGGGGCCTGGCGGGCGCGGTCACGGTCACCCGGAAGGGTTACACGCCCGCCACCGACCTCCTAGCAGGGGAGCGAAGGCGGGAGCGCCAATCCGGCGGCGTGGAGCGGATGAGGGCGGTAGTCAGGGACCGGGACGGCGTCGCGTTGCGAGACGTCCCCGCGCCACGGGCTGAGCGGCCCGACGAGGTCGTCGTCCAGGTCGCCGTCGCCGGCTTGTGTCGAACCGACCTCTACGTCGCCGACGGTCGTATTGCATGCCGATGGCCCCGCATCCTCGGTCACGAATTCTCCGGGACCGTGACCGCCGCGGGGGCGGGCGTCACCCACCTGCAGCCCGGTGATCGGGTGACCGCCATGCCGATGCTGGGCTGCTCCCGATGCGCCGACTGCCAGCAGAACCGGATTTGTGCCGACTACCGCATGCTGGGGGTAGACCAGGACGGCGCCTTCGCGGAGTATGTGCTGTTGACTGGATCCAATGTCTATCGGTTGCCGGACGCGGTGTCCTGGCAGGCCGGCGCCTATGTCGAACCGGTCGCCGCCGCGCTGGCCATCACCGAGGCAGGCCTGGATCCGCACAGCCGCGGCCTGGTGCACGGCGACGGACGCTTTGCCCGGCTGGCGTGCCACTTGCTCCAATTACACGGCTTCCGCCACGTCGACGTGGGCGTTCCCCGCGGGCAGTACGACTTCGTGGTGGAGACCGACGCCCGCCGCCTGTCTGACGCCATGGACGCGGTACGCCCCGGTGGCACCGTCGTTCTCAAGAGCCGTTGCCCCGAACCGGTGCCCCTGGACGTGACGCTGGCGATTCGCAAGCGGCTGCGCTTGCAAGCCGTCAACTATGGCCCGTTCGACACGGCGCTCCACCTGGTCGCCGAGCTTCCCCTCGCAGAGGTGCTGGGCGAGACCTGGCCCCTCCATCGGTGGTCGGAAGCTTTCGAGAGCGCCCGCCAGAGCGAAGCTCGCAAGCTCTTTCTCCGTCTGTCCGCCTGATGTGCGGCATCCTCGCCGTCCTGGGGGAGCCGTCTGCGCCTCTGGACGAGGCCCTGGGCCGACTGCGGCACCGCGGCCCGGACGGCCAGGGTCAATGGGCGGCGCCTGGCATTGCCCTGGGCCACGTCCGACTGGCGGTGCAGGACGTCGAGCACGGCCACCAGCCCATGTCGAACGAGGATGGTTCGATATGGGCCGTCGTCAACGGCGAACTGTACGGTATCGAACGAACGTCCCATTTTCGCACCCGCTCGGATAGCGAGGCGGCCATCCATCTCTATGAGCGTTATGGTCTCGACTTCGTGCACCAGTTGCGAGGCGAGTTCGCCATCGTCCTGTGGGACAGCCGCCGCCAGCGCCTGGTGGCCGTCCGCGATCGCTTCGGCATCAAGCCGCTCTGTTACACCGCCGCCCAAGACTCCCTCACCCTGGCCTCCGAAGCGAAGGCTCTCTTCCCGACGGGCTGGGACCTGACGTCGTTCCTCCACGCCGTCACCCATCAATACCTGCCGCCCGACCGCACCCTGTTCGAAGGCATCTCCCAGGTGCCGCCCGGCCACTACCTCCTCGCGGGCCGAAACGGCCATCACCTGGTGCGATACTGGGATCTGGACGCCCCGCCCACCGCCGGCGACCTGTTCGACACCCTGCAGGAATCCGTGCGGCTACGGGTGCAGGCCGAC
>DASYBA010000504.1:0-10165 GCA_036501005.1 Candidatus Xenobia bacterium
GTCGGCTTTGTGGTGGACGATGCCATCGTCATGCTGGAGAACATCGTTCGACACATGGAACTCGGTGAGGAGCGCCGCACGGCCGCCTTCAAGGGCAGCCGGGAAGTCGGATTCACTATCCTGTCGATGACCATTTCGCTAGTGGCCGTCTTCATTCCGATTCTCTTCATGGGCGGCCTGCTGGGTCGTCTGTTCTTCGAATTCGCCATGACCATCACGGTCGCCATCTGCATTTCGGGTTTCGTTTCGCTCACCCTGACCCCCATGCTGTGCAGCCGGTTCCTGATCCCGCCTGACCCCCATCGCCACGGCGTATTCTATCGATCGCTGGAGTGGTTCTTCGAGCAGCTTCTGGCCTTCTACGCCGTGTTTTTACGCCTGGCGCTGCGATTTCGGGTGTGGGTCTTTGTGGGCTCGTTGCTGCTGGTGGCCGCCACCGCCAAGGCCATCATGATCGTGCCCAAGGGGTTCATTCCGCGAGTCGATACCGGCCAGCTCATGGCCAACACGCAGGCCATCCAGGATATTTCTTTTGATGCCATGAAGGCGCATCAGAAGAGCGTCTCCGACATCGTCGCCCAGGACCCGAACGTGCGCATCTTCATGTCTGCCGTAGGGGCCCGGGGCACCATGAATCAAGGCATGATGTTCGTGTCCCTGAAACCGGAGGGCAAGGGGCCGGGCACCCGGCAATTGTCAGCCGATGCGATCATCCAGGAGATGCGAAAGCGCTTTAACCGCCTGCCCGGTATCCAGGTCTTCCTGCAGAATCCGCCGTCCATTCCGATCGGGGGCCACAGCACCAAAGGTCTGTACCAGTATTCCATCCAGGGCATCGACACCAAGACCCTGTACCCGGCGTCGTACGAGCTGTTGAATGCCATCAAGGACGTTCCGGGCGTCCAGGACATGAACTCGGACCTGCTGTCAGCCGCCCTCTCGCTCCATCTCGAGATCGACCGGGAGAAAGCCAGCCTTCTCGGCCTCACCGCCCGGCAGGTCGACATGGCCCTGAGCGAGGCGTACGCCACCCACCAGGTGGGACAGATCTACACGGACTCCGACGAGTTCCAACTGCTCATGGAAGTGCAGCCCAAGTTCTACAAGGAGCCGAACATGCTCGGCCACCTGTACCTGTCGGGCAGCGGGGGCCGCATGGTGCCTTTGAGCGCCATCGCCCACTTCTCGACGACCGTACAGCCGTTGCAGATCAACCACGTGGGCCAGCTTCCCTCCGTCACGATGTCGTTCAACCTGGCGCCAGGCGCCTCCCTGGGAACCGTCGAGGACCAGATCCAGGCCACCGCAGAGCGGACCTTGCCGTCGGGCATTTCCGGCAGCTTCAACGGCAGCGCCCTGGCCTTCCAGTCGTCGCTCAAGAACATGCTGGCCCTCGCCGTGGTGGCGATTCTCTTCATCTACATCGTGCTTGGCATTCTCTATGAAAGCTTCACCCACCCCATCACCATCCTGGCAGGCCTGCCATCGGCGGGGCTGGGGGCCGTGATGACGTTATATCTGTTCCACATGGACCTGGACATCTATGGGTTCCTGGGCATCATCCTGCTCATCGGCATTGTGAAGAAAAACGCCATCATGATGATCGACCGGGCGTTGGATACGGAACGTGAGCGCCACCTGCCTCCGGAAGAGGCCATCTACGAGGCGTGCCTGGTGCGCTTTCGCCCCATCATGATGACGACCATGGCCGCCCTGTTCGGTAGCCTGCCGCTCGCCCTGGGAACAGGGGCCGGTTCGGAAGCCCGACGCCCCCTGGGCATGGCCATCGTCGGAGGCTTGCTGGTCTCCCAACTGGTGACCCTCTTCATCACGCCCGTATACTACATCTACGTCGATCGCTTCACCGAGTGGCTGTCTCGCAAGCCCCGGGAGGCCCGGCTGCCCCGGAGGCGGTGGACTTAAATGAACATCAGTGAAATCTTCATCCGGCGACCGGTCATGACCACATTGGTCATGTTCGCCATCCTGCTGTTCGGCGCCATGGGGTACAAGTCGCTGCCCATCAACGCCTTGCCCAATGTCGACTTTCCCACCCTGGTGGTGACCGCGTCTTTGCCGGGCGCCAGTCCCGCCACCATGGCGTCCAGTGTCGCCACCCCCCTGGAGAAACAGTTCTCGACCATCGCCGGCATCGTGGCCATGAACTCCTCAAGCTCGCTGGGCGCGACCCAGATCACCTTGCAGTTCGACCTGTCCCGCAATATCGACGCAGCCGCCCAGGACGTCCAGTCGGCCATTACGTCAGCCGGCCGCCTGCTGCCCCCCAACCTGCCGTCGCCCCCGTCATACCAGAAGGTCAACCCCTCGAACCAGCCCGTCCTCTATTTGGCCCTGCGTTCCGATACGCTGCCGCTCTACACCGTCGATGAATACGCCGAGACCTACGTGGCGCAACACGTCTCCATGGTGAATGGGGTGGCCCAGGTCGTCGTGCTCGGGCAGCAGAAGTACGCGGTGCGAGCCCAAATGGACCCCAAGGCGCTGGCTGAGCGAGGGGTGGGGTTGGATCAGGTGGCTGCCGCCATGGCCGCCAACAACGTCAAGCTGGCGACCGGCACCTTGTACGGCACCTATCTGGCCTACAACGTCGAGACCAACGATCAGTTGGAAAACGCCAGTCAGTACAAACAGATGATCGTTGGCTATCGAAATGGCTCTCCCATTCGCTTGAGCGACGTCGCCAACGTCATCGACAGCGTGCAGGACGACAAGATTGCCGGCTGGGAAGGCTCGCAGCGAGCTGTCGTGCTGGCCGTCCAGCGTCAGCCAGGCACCAATACGGTGCAGGTGGTCGCGGACGTTCGCAAGGCCCTGCAGGACATCACCAAGAAGATTCCGGCCTCCGCGCACGTCGACGTGTTGTACGACCTGTCGGATTCCATCAAGGCCTCGGTCGATGACGTCGAATACACCCTGCTGCTCACCATCGGACTGGTCGTCGCCATCATCCTGCTCTTCCTGGGCAACGCCTCGGCCACCCTGATTGCGAGCGTGGCCCTGCCCATGTCGATCGTGGGCACCTTCGCCGCCATGTCGCTGCTGGGCTTCAGCCTCAACAACCTGACCCTCATGGCCCTGACCCTGGCCACCGGTTTCGTGGTCGACGATGCCATCGTCATGCTGGAAAACATCGTGCGCCACATGGAAATGGGCGAGGAGTTTTTCCAGGCCGCCCTCAACGGCTCGCGCGAGATCGGCTTCACCATTCTCTCCATGACCCTGTCGCTGGTGGCCGTCTTCATTCCCGTTCTACTCATGGGCGGCATCGTCGGACGGCTGTTCAAGGAGTTCTCCGTCACCATCAGCGTGTCGATTCTGGTCTCCGGCTTCATCTCGCTCTCCCTCACCCCCATGCTCTGCAGCCGCATTCTCAAGCCGAACGCCCGGCCCCACGAGGGCAACGGCGAACCCAAGAAGTTCAAGAGCTTTTTCGACTACTGGCTGCGGGCCTACGACGTCACCCTGCGCTTCGTCCTCCGCTATCGGGCCATCACGTTGCTGGTCTCGTTCGTGCTCCTGGGGGTGACGGCGTTCTTGTTCGTCATCACGCCGAAAGGCTTCATGCCCACGGAGGACACGGGTCAGTTGATTGGCTACACCGAGGGTTCGCAAAGTATCTCCTACGACGACATGGTGCGCCATCAGCAGGCTCTGGCCGCCATCGTGAAAAACGATGCCAACGTCGAGTCGTACGTGTCCAGTGTCGGGACCGGCGGCGCGGATGCAACCGGCAACGAGGGAGCCATCCAGGTCTACCTCAAACCCCGCGCCCAGCGCGCGCTGTCGGCCGACCAGGTCATTGCGGAGCTCCGTCCCAAGCTGGACACCGTCCCGGGCATCCGAGTCTACCTGCAGAATCCGCCCACCATCAGCATTGGCGGTCAGGTCACGAAGAGCTTGTACCAGATCACGCTGGAGGGCACGGACCCGAACCTGCTGCACCAGGTGGCTCCGCAACTGGAACGTGCCCTGGAACAGCTCCCCCAGATCCAGGACGTGGCGACGGACATGGCCATCAGCGCCCCGCAAGCCAACGTGACGGTGGATCGGGACAAGGCCTCGCTGCTGGGCCTCAATGCCAACGCCGTCGACACAGCGTTGGGCGATGCCTATGGGGTCAAACAGGTCTCGACCATCTACGAATCCATCAACGAGTACTGGGTGATTCTCGAAGTGATGCCCAAGTACTACAGCAGTCCGAACCTGCTCGATCTCCTCTACATCCATTCGGCCAACGGCAAGCTGGTGCCGCTGAGCACGGTATCGAAAGTGACCATCAGCAGTGCGCCGCTGCTGGTCAACCACCTCGGTCAGTTGCCCTCCGCCACCATCTCCTTCAACCTGGCGCCTGGTGTATCGCTGGGTTCCGCCATGGATGCGGTCGACAAGGTGGCGGCCAAGATCGTCCCCAGCCAACTCAGCTATGGCTTCCAAGGCACGGCCCAGTCGTTCCAGTCGTCGTTCCAAGGGCTGTGGGGCCTCCTGGTGCTGGCCATCCTGGTCATCTATATCGTGCTGGGCATTCTATACGAGAGCTTCATCCATCCCCTCACCATCCTGGCGGGGCTGCCCTCGGCCGGGCTGGGCGCGTTGGTGACGTTGCTCATCTTCCACAAGGAGCTGGACGTCTACTCATTCCTCGGGCTTATCATGCTGGTCGGCATCGTGAAGAAGAACGCCATCATGATGATCGACTTCGCGTTGGAAGAAGAGCGGGAGCGGGGCAAGTCGTCGGAGGAATCGATATACTCAGCCTGTCTGGTGCGGTTCCGGCCCATCATGATGACGACCATGGCGGCCCTCATGGGCAGCATTCCCATTGCGGCGGGCTGGGGCGCCGGCGCCGAGTCTCGCCAACCGCTGGGCCTGGCGGTGGTGGGCGGTCTGCTCGTGTCGCAGTTCATCACGCTCTACCTGACGCCAGTGGTGTACATCTACCTCGACAACCTTTCGCACTGGTTCACCAAGAAGCCATCCACCGCCGGCGGCCACCACTAGCCGGGTGCGCTGGCCGCGCGGAGAAAACAAAAAAGCCCTCTGTTCCGATGCACAGAGAGCTTTCATTCCTGGCCGCCTCCACTCCAGCGCCAGGCTCCTGAACTTGTCCGACGGCGGTCGTCTCCCTCTCGGGAGCTCCTATTCCCCTCACGGTTCCTCGGCTGGTTCAGGCCTCGTCTCGACTGCGGGGGCGAGACACCCCATCATGCTCAGGTCTGCATGCTACCCCTGTCGCTTCGCTCGATGTGACTCGAACTTCTGGACCCGACAGTGCCCCCGGTTCTATCGCTCCCCGGTGCGGTCCGCGGCTGGATGGGGCGGTGCGGACGGCTGTCGATATTCCACTCCAGGGGCTGCCTTGCTTGCACAATTCAGCCTTGATCCTTCGCAGGTCCCGGAACGGGTTACGGCTCATGACTCGATCTGCACAGTCGAGCGGCTGGGGTCGTTATGGTCTACGACCACCCCTGTCTGCGTCGAACCGCAACAAGCGACTCTTTCGGAGCCAGACAGCTCCCCCAGATCTGACGTTCTCTGGAACGGTTCCCGCGTGAGCGGACAACCCTGGCACCCACACGCCTGTGCCAGGTCTCCGGCTCGTCTTCCCACAGGCATCCTGCTCAATCTCTTGAGCCGAACTTTCTCTTCACAGTTCCTGCTTGGACCACCGGCCCGTCTCGATTGCCTCAGTCGAGACCCTGCGGCGTGCTTCTGGTGTGCACGCTTCCCCTGTCGATGCCCCTTCAACCATCCCTGGTTCAAGTTCTGCTCAGGATGCGACAGCACCCCCGAGTCTATCGCTTCTCGGTGCGGTCGAGGCTCACGCCATCGAGCTGCCTGACGTCTTGGCTCTCACGTCAGGTCCTGCTGCGCCGGTCCAGGCGGCCTTTCCGCTCTCACGGAATGCCCTTGCTCTTCACAGCTCCTGGGGTCGCTCTAGGACTGTCCCTTTTTCCTCAGTCGGGACTCTGCGGCGTCCTCTGGTCAGCACGCTACCCCTGTCAGCACCATATCGATTCCATCGAAGAATCGATACTTCTTGAGGACCTGACAGCACCCCCGAGCTTGTCGCTGCTCGGTGCGTTTGCCCGCTTGCGGCGGGAACGACCTAGTTATATTCCATAGGGCTGGGTCTGTCAACCGAAGATTGTTAACAGGATGTTAACGGATCGTCAGCGGTACCCGGCCGCCTGCAGGCTGAAGAGGTGGGCATAGTGGCCTTCCAGGCCCATCAGATCTGTGTGCGTGCCCTGCTCGATGATGCGTCCTTCGCGCAGGACGACGATTTGTTCGGCCATCCGCACGGTGGAGAAACGGTGGGAGATGAGGATGGCCATCTGCGACTCGCTCAGTGCTTTGACGTGTTCAAAGACGAACGCTTCGGCCTGCGCATCCATGGCAGCGGTCGGTTCGTCCAACACGACCAGGTCTGCCGACGAGCGCATGAAGGCCCGGGCCAGCGCTATTTTCTGCCACTGGCCCCCGGAGAGCTCGTGGCCGCCGCGGAACCAGCGCCCCAACTGGGTATGGTACCCCTTCGGCATGGTGCGCACGAACGGATCGGCCATGCCTTTCACCCCCGCCTGCTGCCAGCGGGCCTCGTCCTCGAAATGCTGGGCATCGCCCGCCCCGATGTTCTCTCCGACGATGAACTGGTAGCGGGCATAGTCTTGGAAGATGACGGCGCAGCGACGCCGCAGCGTGTCTCGGTCCCAGTCGTCCAGGGCTCGCCCGTCCAGCAGAATGCGCCCCGACTGCGGACGATAGAGCCGGGTCAGGAGCTTGATGAGCGTGGTCTTGCCCGAGCCGTTGTCGCCGACCAGCGCCAGTTTCTGGCCGGGCCGCAGGTGGAGCGTGACGTCGTCGACGGCGGGTCGCTCCGCATCGGGATATTTGAAGGTCACGTGTTCGAACCGCACGCCGTCGCCCGGGACGGTGCCTACGGTCGCGTTGCCGCTATCGATTGGCATGGGCACGTCCAGGAACTCGTACAGGGTGGATAGATAAAGATTGTCTTCGTACATGCCCCCGACCGAAGTGAGGATGGCCGAAACGGCCGACTGGCCCTGTCGGAAGATCAACAGATACATCGTCATCTGGCCCAGGGTGATGGTGCCATGCACGGTGGCCGATACAATCCACACATAGGCTCCATAGAAGGCGGCGGTGCTCAGGAGCCCCAGGAGATATCCATACAGGCCCCGACGGAGCGTCAGGTTCCGATCCTCGCCAAACAATGCCTCGAAGATGTCGCGGTAGCGCTGCAGTAGCAGCGGCCCCAACTGGTACAGCATGACCTCCTTGGCGTAGTCCTCGCGGGCCAGCACGGTCTCCAGGTAGCTCTGCTGGCGGGTTTCCGGTGAGCGCCAACGGAACAAGCGGAAAGCTTCGCCGGAGAAGCGAGTCTCGACCATGAAGGCCGGCGCCCCCGCCACCACCAGAATGGCCACCGCCCAGGGCGAGAACCGCAACAAGAGGACGGCATAGGTGATCAGGGTGACGCCGTTCTGGATCAGGCCAAACGTCTTGCTGACCAGGCTCAAGGGCCGGGTGGAAGCCTGCCGGCGCGCCTGGCTCATCTTATCGTACAGTTCGGAGTCTTCAAAGTGCGGCAGGTCAAGGGTCAGCGCTTTCTCCAGGATCATGACGTTGACCCGCTGGCCCAGCAACGCCCGCAGCAGCGACTCGCACATGGCGGAACCCTTCTGGGTGGCGGCCGCGAACACCACCAGGCCCGCTTCCATCAAGACAAAGCGTATCGCCTGGCGCTGGTCTTCGACGGCGTGGGTGGAGGATGCGTGTACGACCGCATCGATGATCCAGCGAGCCACCGACACGGTGGCCGCAGGCAGCAAGGCGCCGATGAGGGTGAGGCTGGCGAGAACCACCGCCAACGGCCGACTGGTGGTCCACACCAGGGACAGGGCGCGGGCGCTGTAGCCAAAGACCCCGCGGGCCGGTCTCACCATGCTTCCAGGCTTCGAGTCTCGCGGCGGGAACGCCTATGGCCGAAAGGTCAGGGGCAACCCTGGGCGTCTGGCTAGCACCCCTTGGGATGCACGACCTTGTCGAACGTGCTCAGGTAGGCGTTGGTCGGGCGGCCGATCTTCTCGACCCCCCCGCCGCCGCCCCACGGGCCCTTTTCGCCGCCGCATTCGTAGAACTGGTTGTTGATCTCCATGATGACGTGGCCTTCCTGGCCCGGCTGGCTGCGGTCGTAGACCGTCACGTGCTTGCCGGGGCCGGCTTGGAGGCCGGGCTGGTTGTACAGGGTCGGCGTGGCCTGCGGTCCGTTCGGCATGAACCCGCCGGCGTGCAGCACGGCCGACACGAACCCGGAGCAGTCGTAGGAAGACTGCGGCCCCCAGCCGCCGTGTCCGCCGCCAATCTCGTAGGGCTTTCCCAACTGGGCGTTGGCGAAATTCTGCATCGCTTGGACCGCGGCCGGGCCGCCCGAACCGGTCTGCTGCGTATTGATAGGCCCCGAGTTGGGCGCCGAGGTCCCGGTCTGGGTGGTCGGGCCCGCGGCTCCGCCGCCCCCGCCGCTGGAGGCACCGCCCGTCGATCCGATACTACCGCCGCCGCCGCCGCTCGTGCCTCCGCCGCCGCCCGAGGGCATGCCGCCGCCCAGGCTGGGCACACCACTGATGGGGTTGGAGCCGTCGCTCTGGCCGCCGTCGGCCCCGCCGCCCTGCACTTGCTGCTCGAGCTGTTGAATCTCCATGGAGAGCATCTCGATAAGGGCCAACAGTTGCATCGTTCCCGACTGGTTTCCCAGCCCCCCCCCCAACTCGCTGGATCCCGTCTGCATAGGAGACACCGGCATGGCACCGATGGGAGAGGCGCCCATCATCGGAGCAATGCCCATCGAGGCCATGGGGTTGCTGGCGCCCAGGAGGCCCAGCCCCTGGAGCGGGCTCGCGGTAGGAAGTGAACCGATCGCGCCTATGCCTGCCATCTTGAGTACCTCTCTTACGTATTCGCTATTTTATGATGACTTTATCAGATGGATGTTAACAGCCTATGCACGTTGGGATTATGATCCGACAAGAAAGCGCGCCAGGTCTACTAGCAGACAACAGGGTCGACGGGAACCACTGCGGAAGCCCCGCGGTGTTCAGAGTCGCGCGAAGGAGGCGTCTATCATGAGTCTCGTCCTGGAAGCCAACGTCACCATCCAGACCCGCATCCCGGGGGTGCAGAAGCTCCTCATCGACGGCCAGTGGGTCGAAGCCGCGTCGGGAAAGACTTTCGAGACCTACAATCCCGCGACCGGACAAGTGCTGGCCGACGTGGCCGAAGCTGACAAAGCCGACGTCGATCGCGCCGTGGCCGCCGCCCGCAAGGCGTTCCGCAGCAAGGCGTGGCACGACATGACGCCATCCATGCGGGGCCGCCTGCTGTGGAAGCTGGCCGACCTCCTGGAGGCCCGCACCGACGAATTTGCCCGGCTGGAAAGCCTGGACAACGGCAAGCCGTTCAAGATCGCCCGCGTGGCCGACGTGCCCCTGGCCGTCGACATGTTTCGCTACATGGCGGGCTGGGTCACGAAAATCGAAGGCAACACCCTTCCGCTCTCGTTGCCGGGCAAGTTCCTGGCCTACACGCTGAAAGAGCCCGTCGGGGTGGTGGCGCAGATCATTCCGTGGAACTTTCCGCTCTTGATGGCGGCCTGGAAATTGGCGCCAGCCCTGGCCGCGGGGTGCACGGTGGTGCTCAAGCCGGCCGAACAGACGCCGCTTTCCGCCATTCGTCTGGGCGAATTGATCGTCGAGGCCGGGTTCCCGCCGGGCGTCGTGAACATCCTGCCCGGCTACGGCGAGACAGCGGGCGCCGCGTTGGCCGCGCACCCCGACGTCGACAAAGTCGCCTTCACCGGGTCGACCGAGGTGGGCAAGATGATCGTCAAGGCCGCGACCGGCAACCTCAAGAAAGTCACCCTGGAGCTGGGCGGCAAGTCGCCCAACGTGGTGTTGGCCGACGCGGACCTGGCGACCGCCATTCCAGGCGCCGCCAGCGCCATTTTCTTCAATCAGGGCCAGACCTGCTGTGCCGGTTCGAGGTTGTTTATCGAACAGAGCGTGTTCGACAAGGTCGTCGAGGGCGTATCGGAGCGGGCCAAGAAGATTCGCCTGGGCCACGGGCT
>DASYBA010000505.1:0-1510 GCA_036501005.1 Candidatus Xenobia bacterium
GTTGTACAGATAGTACACGGCCATGGAAGCCACCGCGCCCACCAGGCCCACCGTGATGAGCCGCCGGGGATCGATGTTGGGACGCTCCGCCAGCATGAAGGGCAGCCCCTCTTCGTGATGATCAACCTTTTCCATGTGAACTCCTTTGAAGCTGTGCGGCGGAGGGCTTCTGGGGCCCCGCAGTCCTGCCCTGCTTGACCCGGATGTAGTCCGGATGCTGGCGGGCGAGTTGCTCGAACGCCAGCACGACGGTGTCGAGGAGCACCGCCGCGCCCGACGACCGGCTGGCGTCGAGAGCGTCCCAGGCAGGACCGTCCATGCTGAGCAGGCCGCGTCGAATCTGCACGGGAACGTCCAGCCCCAACCGCTCTGTCAATCCGAGGGCAGCCGCCTGGGCCAGGGCCGACACGGCGGCGCAAATCACGTCACGCCCATGCTCGGCTGCGCCCGCGTGGCCAGAAACCCGCAGATGCGTCAGACGCCCCTGCGGGTCTCGATCGACCTGGATCGAAATCAGCCCTGGATCCCCTCGATGTGCACGAGAGAGTACGGCTGGCGGTGGCCCCGCAAGATCCGCTGCCGCTTCTTGGGCTTGTAGCGGAACACCATGACCTTCTTGTCCCGGTTCTGGGCAATGAGCTTGCCAGACACCGTCGCGCCCGCCACGTAAGGGGCACCGATGCGCACGTCGCCCTGATCGGGAGAGACCAGGACCACCTTGTCGAAGCTGACGGTCGCGCCCTTTTCGGCGGCCACCTTCTCCATTTTCACGACCTCGCCGGGCGCCACTCGATACTGGCGACCGCCGGCTTCTACCACCGCAAACATTCGTTGTGCCTCCAACAGATACTGAAAAAGCGTGGGCATGGTAACACGGCCCCCGTCTCTTGTCAAATCAATCGGGCTCTGCCCCCCAGCCGCAGGAAAGCGCCTTCGAGGCCGCCGAAGCGGCGGCCGTGCGCATCGGGCTTTTCTATCACCGCATGGCGGGCATCGGAGGGGTCGAGAACTACCTCCTGTGGACGGCCCGGGGCCTGCGCGCCCGCCACCACGAGGTGACCGTGGCGTGCGTAGAGGCCGTCGACGCGCTGCGGGCGCATTACCGGGATGCGGGCTTCGACCTGGCGGGCATGGACGCCCTGCGGGGTCTCGACGTCGTCAACGTGCACAACAGTCCAGGGTGGTTGGACTATCTCCACCTGGCCGACGCCCCCCCGGCTCTCTTGTCCATTCACGAACCGCCCCGCGACGTCTACGAGCGGGACATGGACGCCCACTTCCTGCGCTCCCCCATCAACCGGGAACGCCGCCCGTGGACCATCTGGTGGGACGCCATGATGCGCCACTCCGCCCGCCGGGAGGACCAGGCCGCAGTTCGCGGCTACCGCCGCATCGTGACCGACTCCGACTACATCGCCGGCAAGGTGCGGGAGATTTACGGACGAGGGGACGCCACCAAGCTGCCCTTCGGCCTGGAGGAGGGCCCCTTGCAGTCCGACCAGGCATCTCT
>DASYBA010000506.1:0-4936 GCA_036501005.1 Candidatus Xenobia bacterium
CGCTCCACCGGGTTGGCGGTCGTGGCCGTCCTGGCGGTCTACACGGCCTGGTGCGGAGGCGGCGGGTGGGCCCGCCGGTGGCAGCAGGTCCTGACTTTCACCGCGGTGGGCCTGACCTTGTCGCTGCCATGGATGGCACGCAACCTGCTCCATACCGGCGATCCGCTGTTTCCCCTCATCAGCCGCTGGCACGTCTTCCAAAAGCTACCCGCCTTCGACGAGGCGGCCACCGCCGATCTCCTGCCCGCCTTCCTCCCCACCCTGGCCGGCACCTGGTGGCCCTCCGACTGGCAGACCGCCATCAATCCCCTGCTGCTGGTGGGCATCGGTTGGTGGCCACTGGCCCGGGCCGGACCGCGCCAAGAGGCCGGACGCTGGACGGCCCTGCTGCTCCTGGTGGTGGATCATCAGGTGGGGTTGATCGGTCGTTATGCCCTACCGGCCTGGGCCTGGTGTGCGGCGTTCGCCCCGTCGGGTGTGGCGCTGCCGACCGCCCTTCGACCCTGGGCGCGGCGCGGGAGTTTCGCCCTGGTGGCCCTCCTGGCCGTCATGTCCTCCGCCTTTTTGGCTCCCCGTCTGCCTCTGCTCCTCGGCCAGGTGACGACCGACCAGTATCTAAGACAGCACACCCCGTTGGTGGCCGCCTATGACTGGCTGGTCAACTGCCCCGAGCCCGGTCCCATCCTGCTGGTTGACCCCCGTGGCTTTCGATGCCCAAGGGACTACCTGGCGGTGTATCCCAGAGCGGTTCCATACTGCCTCACGCAACTCCCCGACATGCCTCCTGCCCAACAGCAGTCGCTATTGTTGAAAACCGGGGCGCGTCTCTTGATGTGGAATTTCCACAATCCGACCGAAGCGGAGTCGGTGATGGAATGGGAAGTCCGAGACCTGCCCCCGACCGCCTGCTCACTCCATGACCTGAGCGAAAAAGGCCTGCTGCGGGACATGCCGGTGCCCATCCTGGCGTCGGCGTTGACGGGCCGAGGGTGCCGACTGGAAGGCGGGACGGTCTGGCTCTCCGACCAGGCGACTGGGCTGCGAGACGGACATCCCATTCGTGCGGCCCTGCGGGGGCTGGCCGCGCTGGGCGGGCCCGTCCTGTATGCCGAGGACGGCGTCGTCATCCAGCGGTTGCGGGTCCCTTGATCGTCGGCCTGGTGTTGCTCTCGGCCTTGGCCCTGGTGGCGTGGGGCACCGAGTCCGGTATCGGATTGAGTCCCGATTCGCTGTCCTACCTGGCTGCAGCGCGCCGCCCCGGCCATGCAACAGACTTTCCTCCCCTCTATCCCATGGTGCTGGCGGCCCTGCAGACGGTCGGCTTCAGCTCAACCACCGCCCCGCTGGTGCTCAATCTGGTCCTATGGGGGGCCACGGTCTGCCTGGTCGGCCTGGTCGTGCGCCACTCTACCCGCTCGTCGGCGATGGCGGCGGGGGCCATGGGACTGACGGCCCTCGCCCCCCCGCTCCTCGCGGTGCACGTAATGGCGTGGAGCGAACCGCTCTTCGTGTCGCTCGGGCTGCTGGCGGCCTGGTCTCTGACAGCCTATCGAGAGACGGCTGCAAGTGCCGCGCTGACGACCGCCGCCCTCGCGTGTGGACTCGCCGTGGCGACCCGTTGGGCAGGCGCTGCCTGGGTCGTCACGGGCCTCGTGGTGGTGCTGCAGCGTCCATGCCCGACACGCGGGTCGAACGTCGCCCGGTTCCTGACGTTGAGTTGCGGGCCCATGGCGGCCTGGATGCTGTTCAACGCCTGGGGCGGCCGCAACCCGACCCATCGGGTGTGGCACTGGCATCCGGTCACGGTATCGAACGTGGCGGCAGGACTGTCGACGGTCCAATCGTGGCTGCTGCCGCCCGGCACCCCGTCCCTCCTGCTGTGGATGGCGCTGCTGGCACTGGTCGTCTGGGGGCGCCGGACGAAGCGACAGCCGTGGGAGGTCATGACCCTCTTTCTGGGCGCATACATGGCTGTGCTGGTGGCCGCCCGGAGCGTATTCGACGCCGGCATCTTCTTCAACGACCGCATGCTATGCCCGTTGTGGCCCGCCATGGTCGTCACGGCGGCGGCGGCCGTCGCTCCGCTCATTCGACGACGCCCATATCGGTGGGTCTGTCTGACCTTGCTGTTGGGCGTGTTGGAGGCCAGCGTCTCGCTGCCCCGGCTGCAGGCCTGTCACCAGAATCCGGCGGGCTACTCCGGGGACGTCTGGCGCGATTCCCGGGTGGTGGAGCTAATCCGCCGACTCCCTGCTGAAGCGATGGTCTATACCAACGATCCGAACCCGTTCAAAGCTTGGACCCGCCGCTCTGTCGAATGGCTGCCCGGTCGATACGATGCCGAGGCCGGCGTCATGGATGCCGATTTCGCAACGTCGGTCCAGCAGATGGAGGCTCAGTTCACCGCCCACGACGGTGGATGGTTCGTCTTCCTGACCCCGAGCATGAGCGTCGCTCCGGCGGAACCCTCCGAGCGGGAACTGAAGAACCTGCTCCACTGGCGCCTCGTGCTGCGACAGCCAGAAGGGGCGGTCTATGCGGTGCCCCCTAATCCTTGAACAGCGCGCCCATGACCCCGCTGATGACGCTGCCGGTAAGGGTGTCATGCGACTCGCCCGACGAGGCTGGGGTGATATAGCGAGCGATTTCCTCGGCCAGGTTGAGGATGGGCATGCTCTGCAAAACGACCGTGCCAGGACCCGTCAACCTCGCCAGGAAGAGCCCATTGCCGCCAAACAGGATGTTGCGAAACCCGGGCACCATGTCGATATCGAATCCTACCGTGGGATCCTGCATGCCGACGTGGCCGGCGTGCACCTTGAGCACCTCGCCGGGACCCAGGGTCTTCTCGACGACCTCCCCGGACAAGTCGAGGAACACCAGACCCGGACCCGTCACCTTCTGCAGGATGAACCCCTCGCCACCAAACAGGCCCGCCCCGATCTGCTGGCGGAAGAAGATGTCCAGCGTGCAGGTGTGCTCGGCGCACAGGAAAGACTCCTTGCGACAGACCAGGCTCTGGCCGGGGGCCAGTTGGCGCATCAGGATCTGGCCCGGGAAGCGGGGGCAGAACGCCACCATGCCCTGGCCACTCGCACAGTTGTATTCACTGATGAAGAAACTGGCGCCGGAGAAGGCTCGCCTCAGGGCCGCCAGCACGCCCCCGCCCAGGTTGGTGTGCATGTCGATGTGGCCCTGCATCCATGCCATCTGGTGGGTCTGGCTGAAGACCGACTCCCCTCCCCGCATGAAAAGCTCCAGCGTCTGCATGGTGGTGCCCGTGATCCTGTGCTCCATGACGTGCCCTCCCGCTTGGTTGAACCGGACGGAGGTTCGCAGCGAAGTGCCGCGGGTCCTACGCGAAGCTGACGCTCGAGAGGCGCTCCACACGACTCGCGCTAGTCTTCACGCACCAACCTCCGTTGCACCAAGGGCTCGCCGCAGTCGGCGGCAATCCGATCCCGAATCTGGCGGGCCACCTCGGTCACCGCCTCAAACCGGTCCGAGGGAGGCGCCACCGCCTCTCCAATGGTCACGACGATCTCCCCCCGGTGCGGCACCCACTCGCCCCACTGCAGGCCGCGGCGGGTTCCGTTCAGCGCCACCGGCACGAGGGCCGCACCCGCCCGGGCCGCCGCCACGAACGGTCCCCGCATGAACGGACGGAGCCCCGGAGTTCTCTCCAGGCCGCCTTCCGCAAACGCCACCAGGCAAGCGCCCTGAGACAGCGCCTCCTGCATGCGGGCGATGGGCTCCTGCGCCTCTCCGCCTCGCCGCACCGCCACGCCGCCCAAGGCGGCCAGCACCGGCCGCACCACCGGGTGCTGCGCCACCCATTCGGCCGCCACAAAGCGAAGCTGGGTCGGCAGCGCCGCCATCAGCACGATCGGATCCATGGCACTGCCATGATTGGCCACCAGCAGCAGAGGTCGTTCCGTGGGCAGGGCTCCCTGCACCCGCACTCGGACGCCAATGGCCCGCAGCAGCCACCGGCTCAACCGCGGCGCCGCCGCCGGGGCCATCCCCAGGAAGGACGCCCCTTCGATCGCCAGCACCGCCGATCCGACGCAACCCCACACCCAGCCGGCGTACAGCAGTCTCGGGGCCTGGCCCAGCCAATAGCCGGGCCGTTCCCGCATCATGCCCAGCAACTGCCTGACCATGCCCCGCTTGTGCCCCAGCGTTCCCGCCTGCCATGCGTCCCGACAGGCCGAGCGGCGCACCTTGCCGCTGGGCGTCTTGGGGACGGATCCCGGCGGGGCGATGACCACGGTATCGGGGGGCACCCCGACGGCTTCGGTCACGCGCTGGCGCACCGCTTCCATCAGCCGCTCCGCTTCCCCCCTCAGCCGGCTCTCCGCCACCACCACCATCCGCTCGGTGCCCGCCGCCTCGTCGGCCACCCCGAAAGCTGCAGCACAGCCGGCGCGGATCCCCGGCACGTCCCCGGCGGCCTTCTCCACGTCTTCCGCGTGCAGGTTGCGGCCCCCCACCAGAATCAAGGCCTTGCGGCGCCCGGTCGGAAACACCTCGCCGTCGGCCAGGTAGGCGAAGTCGCCCGAGTCCATCCAGCCGTCCTCCCGCGCCACGTCGGCGGTGGCCGCACCGTTGTTGAAGTAACCGCCAAAAGCGGACGTGCCGCGGAAATGGAGCTGGCCCTGCCAGCGTGCCTTGAGCACCTGGCCGTGCCCGTCCACGACCCGCACTTCGACTCCCGGCACGGCCCGACCCGCCGAGACAAACGCCACGCCGCCGTCGTCGGTGGGAGAGGCAAACCCTTCCCGGTCCAGCGATTCTCGGGACACCCGGTCCACTCGAGGGCGCTCCCGAATGGGGGCCATGCTGACGCACAAGGTCGCCTCGGCCAGACCATACGCGGGTCGCATGCTCGACGGCCGGAAGCCAAACGGCTGGTAGCGCTCGAAGAATCGCTCCA
>DASYBA010000507.1:0-16225 GCA_036501005.1 Candidatus Xenobia bacterium
CCGGCCTCCGCCCGCGGCGGGGGCTTGAACACAATGACGTCGCCCCTCGCCGGATGGTAGACGTGGTATACCCACTCGTTCACCAGGATGTAGTCGTTGATCTCCAGCGTGTGCTCCATGGACCCCGACGGGATGTAGAAGCTGCGGACCACGAAATTGATGAGGAAGAGCGCGGTGATGCCGGCCACGATGAACGAGTCGAGATACTCGACGACGGTTTTGTGATCGTTCGCCAGCTTGGGCATCAAGTACAAGACGCCCCGCGCGATCGCCAGAACGACGATGGCGCCAATGAGTGTATTGGGTGTCAAAGCGGCAGGCTAGGTGCCGGGCGTGTTGACGCGCTTCTCCCGGACTCGGGCCTGCTTGCCCACCTTGTCACGGAGGTAATAGAGGCGGGCCTTGCTCACGTCGCCACGGCGCACGACCTCGATCTTGGTGATGCGAGGGGAGTGCAGCAGAAACGACCGCTCCACCCCGACCCCGTTGGAAATCTTGCGGAGGGTGAACGATTCGTTGAGTCCCTTGCGCTTGCGGTCGATGCAGATGCCCTCGAAGGCCTGCACGCCCTTGCCTTCCTTCTTCTTCTTGTCTTCAGTGTCGGCTTCAATCTTGATAGACACCCTGACCGTGTCGCCCGGCCGAAAATCGGGGGCCTGCCGGGTCATCTGCTCACGTTCCACGGCATGAATAAGGTCCATAAATCTCCTCCCGCTCGCTGCCTGCTCTTCTTCGAGGCAGCCGGCCAGTCTCACACTGACCCGAAAAGCCTGCCGATTATAACATAGTCTGTCAATCCGCGACAGGGCCGAAAAACAAAACCTGGCGGGTATCGCCCGCCAGGTAAAGTTCTGCGTGGTCGGTCAGCAGGTGGGCCCCTGAGCCCTGGCTTCCGCCCCACTGGTGCGAATTAACGCTTGTTCCCAGCCTTGGCGTCGGTCTTTGCGTTGACGCCTTTCTTGTCGGTCTTGGCTTTCGCGGTCGAAGTAGTTTTCTTCTTGGGGCTCTTGTCAGCCATCGCAGTACTCCTATCGCTGATTATGTCCGGAGCAGCCTCCGGCTGCCGGGTTCATTCGCTACCTTCCAGGCAGCTCCTGCTTGTCTATGGCGCGCCCGCTACACTGACTTCACTGATCCGGACGGCTTGGGCGCCGTCGGCGGGCAGCAGCATGAAGCGCATGTTCTGATCGTTATTGAATTGGCCTGAGAGTTGCACGCGCTTGCCCCGCTCGGTCAAGCGGGCCAGACCCGTCGTCACGGCCATGGAAACTTCTATCCAACTGTCCGCCGGGGCTGCTGCGACCAGATGCTCGGAGGTGGTCTGACCCTCGCCTTGCAGGTAAAGGTCCCAATTCGACGTGTCCGAGTGCCACCGCAGGTGGGCCTCGGCCTCTCCGAAGATGGCCGCCAGGTGGGCATCCTTTTTGCTGGATCCCAGCACCCGGAACGACAGCGTGGCCGGCAGCACCACACTGCCTTGGCCGTGCCAATACTGCAACAAGGCGGTCTCTTCTCCGTTGGCCCGCAGGCCGCCGTCGCCCGTCACTCCGATAGAGACGGCAGTCGCCTGCCATGTCGATCGCACGTCGTCGGCCAGCACGCCCTGCAACGCCTGTTTGAGCGCCGGATTGGGCGTCTGCGGGCGAAAGCCGATCAAACTGAATAACGACCGCGCTTTTGATAGCGACTGCGTGGGGTTGGCCGCGGGCGTCTCTGCCTTGGAGCTGCCATGCAGGAAGCTCCGCAACACCAACACCGTGACCAGCAACGTCGCCGCGAGAACTGGCCAGGGCCGGGCAGGGACCGGCTTCGGAAGCTGCTTGTCCACCAGATCCGGATGCAACGGCATGTCGACCAGGGGGCGAGTGGGCTGCAGCGGTTCAGGCTCAAGACCTGACAAGACTCTCAGCTCGTCCTCTAGCGAGAGGCGCATCTTCGTCGCGCTCATGAACCGCCGGGCGGGGGTTTGATCGCAGGCCATGTTGACGATGTAGGAGAGACGGCGAGGCAGGTCGGGTCGCACCGTCTCCACCGGCGGGATGGCAAACGGGGTCGGCCGCTGCAAGGTCAGCAGGTGGAACATGGTGGCGCCCAGACCGTAGATGTCCGAGCAGGGTTCGGGCCGGCCCCGGATCTGTTCCATCGCGGCGTAGCCGACCGTGCCGACCTGAGACCCGGTCTGGGCAATGTTCAGCGAGCGTGCCAGGCCGAAGTCCACCAGCACGAGGGTCGCACCGCCCGGGCGCAAGATCATGTTCTGGGGCTTGACGTCCCGATGCAGGATGGGCTCCGGCTGGCCGTGCAGGAACTCCAGCACGTCGCAGGCCTGCAACGCGTATCGAATGACCATGGCGGGATCCGGCAGCGTATAGGCCGCCTTGTGCTGGTCAATCCAGTCCTCCAAGGTCAGACCGTCGATGAACTCCATGACGAGATACTGGCCACTCTCCAGCCGAAAATGGTCGTAGAACTGGGGAATGTTGCCGTGCCGAAGCCTCTCCAGCAGGGTGCACTCGACTTCGAACCGCTCCAACAGATATTCGTCCGGTGGCTGGTTCGGGTTTTCCAGCATGTGCTTGAGCGCGACCGCCCGGTCGCGGTTGTGCGTATCGAGCGCTCGATAGACCGCGCCGAAGCCGCCAGATCCGACGATCTTCTCGATCCGGTAACGGTCCTTGACCATCGCCCCCGGTGGCAGTGGCTCCATCCTTTCCGTTGTATCAGACAGGAGCAGCCTTGAACTCATCCGCCGGGATGATTTTCACAACCAGTAGAGAAAGGTCACCAACACGGCCAGGGAGAGCAACAGGGGCATCGCCCGGGGCGGCAGGCCGTGGACGGTAAAGAGCGCGCCCGGCAGGTAGGCGAGGCCGCAATAGACGGCCTTGTCGCACCAGTACTCGGGCAGGCGAAACTGGTACAGCGTGTAGAGGGCCAGCGTCAGGAGAAACGCCGCCAGCCAGGGCCACCATCGCAACAGATCCCGCCGGGCGCGGTGCATGCCGACCCCCAAGGCCCCCAGCAGGGCAAAGCCGCCCAGGCGGATGAGCCCATCCGCCCACGGCCTCTGCCGCAGCACGAACACCCCATAGTAGTCTGCCCACAGCGAATGGAACGTCGTCGCCCACAGCGACGGCAGTGCGTCCGGGAAAGACGTCGCCACCACGGACCGGCGATCCGGCCAGAGAAACCATGCGGCCGAATGAAAGCCCGGCAGGTACAGGTTGTCCTGCAGATCGTGATGGTAGTATGGGAAGATGTCGGGATCGTTGTTCGACACCAGCAGCCGATTATAGCGGGCCAGGTTGGGGACGAGATAGATGCTGGCCACCGCCCCCCACACGCTGATGGCCAGGACGGCCCCGAGGACGGCATCGCGTCTCGGCATTCGGCGCCACGCCAGCCGAGCCACGCACAACAGGGGGATGAGACCTAGCAGGGGGAGGTACTCGATGCGTCCCAGAAAGGCCAATCCTCCCAGCGCCCCCACCCAGCCTTCCAGGGCCAGGTGCAGGCGGGGCGCGTCCCAGGCGGCGCTCAGGCGCTCCAGGCAGAGGGCGCCGAGGCCCATGGCCAGGCTCATGTTGGTGACGGTGGCTCCTACGATGACCGTGGCGGGCAGGAGCGCCAGCAGCAGCACGACGGCCGCCTCCCGCCCCGGCACGAGCCGCCGCGCCACTCGCCACGCCACGACCAGCAACGCCAGACCGGACAGGCACGACACCACCATGGCGGCCCTCGCGAGGGCCGTATCGCTTTGCAGGCCCAGCATCCAGGCCAGCCCCGCCGTCGCGGCGTAGTAGGCGGGCGGCTGGTATCCCATCCAACCGTCCCGGGCGTCCGGCCAGCGGTGCTCGACCACGAGTTGATGCAGGTAGACCATCTGTCCGCTGGAGTCGTAGCCCGCCTCGGGCGGCGCAACCCAGGCATTGTGGAGGCGGAGCACGCAGAGCAGCGCAACCGCCAGCCACAGGAGGCGGGTCATCGGAGGAGGGCGCGGGCGCGATCCGCCTCCGGCCCCTGGGGCTGCAACTGCAAGAAACGCTCCAGATGGGCCCGGGCAGCGGCTGGGTTCTGCGGCATCAACAGGTTGCCGAGGGCATAGTGCGGGGCGGCCAGGCTGGGATCCAGCCGGCACGCCTGCTCCAGCATGGCAAAGGCCTCGGGGCGGCCCTCCCGGGCCAGCACCGCGCCCAGGTTATAGGACGTCAGCGCGTCCGACTGACGGGACGACCCCAGGGCATTTCGATACGCTTTCTCGGCCTCGCCCAGACGGTTCTCGTCCACGGCCATGGCGCCCAGCTCGTCCCAGGCCGACCAGAAGTGCGGGTTGATGGCCAGCACGCTCTCCACCATGCGGTGAGCCTCCGGACGGTTGCCTCGCCCGATCAGCACCCGGGCCATGAGAATACGCGCCTCCATGCTGCCAGGATCGTGGGCCAGATCGGCTCGCAGCAGGTCCGTCGCCTCCGCCCAACGCTTCTGTTCGATACGGAGGCTGGCCAGCGGCAGGAGCACGGAAGGTTCGTCTGGCGCCAGCCGGCGAGCCGTCTCGTAGGCGTCGCCCGCCGCATCGAGTTGCCGCAGGGCGTAGGCCGCCCGCCCGCTGCGCTCCCAGGCCCGCCAGCCATCGCCTGCGCTTCGATAGGTCACCAGGGCCCCCACCAGGTCGTGGGCGAAAAGCTGCCGGTCGCCCTGTTCGATACGAGCCAGGGACCGCTGTCGAGGCGTGTGGGCCCACCCCTCCAACAGCAGCAGAACGGCCACGGCAGCGGCCCATGCCCTCACGAGAACACCAGCAGCGACAGCCCGTAGGCCAGAAAGCTCACCCCCAGGGTGATGACGCAGTAGCCCATGATGTCCCGAATGCCCAGGCCGGCGATAGCCAGGATCGGAAGCGCCCAGAAAGGCTGGATCATGTTGGCGACCTGTTCGCCGAACGCGACCCCCATGGCCACCGCGCCCTGGCTGGCCCCCAATTGGACGGCGGCCGGTACCATGATGGGTGCCTGCACCGCCCAGTGCCCGCCCCCACTGGGCACGAAGAGCGAGATGATGCAACTCGATACGAAGCTCCAGAAGGGCAGGGTGTGGGCGCTCGACCATCCGACAAACAGCCTGGAAATGGCCTGTGCCAGGCCGCTGTCCGACATCATGGCCATGATGCCGCCATAGAGCGGATACTGGAGCAGCAAAGGACCGCTCATGCGGGCCGCCCCCACGAAGGTGCGGGCAAAGCGGATCGGCGTGCGGTGGGCCAGCACGCCCAGCATGAGAAAGATGAAGACGATGCTGTTGAGGTCCGGAACGAACGTTCCGCTCCGCAGCTTGACCGCCAGACAGGCCACGCCGAGACCGGCCAGGGCGAGACTCAGGATCGGTGAGTTTTCGAAACGAGAGGCGGGTGTATCGGTTTCGGCCGGCGGCGATTCAGCCTCCGCCGGCTGGCAGAACACCCTCGGCTCGGCCGGAATCATGCGGGTGAACAGCATGGGGATGACCACCACCAGGGCGATGGTCGGCACCAGGTTGAGCGGGGTGAAGAGCGTCTGCGAGAGGGGAATGACGTGGCCGGTCAGCTTCTCCACGACGTTCATCTTGTTGCCGCGGGTGGCGGTGATGAGAGCGATGGAGCTGGAGAGCCCCGATGCCCACACCACGAACCCCGAATACGCGGCAGCCACCAGGAAGGGGAAATCGACCCGCACTCGCCGGGCGACCTCGCACGCCACCAACCCTCCGGCCACCAGGCCGAAGCCCCAGTTGATCCAGGAGCTGACCGCCGTGATGACGATGACGGCCGCCACCGCCCGAGACGGCACGGTGGCCCGGGCCGCGAGAGCCGCCAGCAAGCGTCGGACACCGGGGGCGTGGGCGAGCGTGTAGCCGGTGAGCAGCACCAGGATGGTCAGGGTGGCGAACGGGAGGATGGCCCACAGCCCGTCGTACCACATATTCAACAGCCTATCGAAGGGTGTGCCGGTCACCGCCAGGGCGAGGGCACCAGTGGCCAGCGTGAGGCAGATGCACAAAAGGTAGGGGTCGGGCAGCCAGCGCTCCACCAGCCCGACGAAGAATTCCGATATCCGGCTGAGCATTCTAGTGGTGTAGCCAGTAGAGGAGGAGCAGGGGAGGCAGGATGAGGTGCAGGCAACCGGCCTTGGCCGGCTCGGCCGGCTTTTCTTCTGACGTCGGCACGGCAGCGGGCGCCTCGGCTGGACCCGACTCGAGGGTCTTCTGGGCCCGCCGGATGGCGGTCGCCATGCGCTCTGCCGACTGGTAGCGCTGGGTGGGCTGCTGCTGGCAGGCCATGTTCACGATAAAGGCCACCTCGGGCTGGATGCGTCCTCGCATGGCCGTCTCCAGCGACGGGGTCGAGCCGAAAAGCTGCGGCGTATTGCCGACCAGCAGGTAGTACATGGTAATGCCCAGGGCGTACAGGTCGGAGCGGCGCTCGGCGCGCCCCTGGATCTGCTCCAAGGGAGCGTAGCCCAGCGTACCGGCGGCGGAATGGCGGTGGGCGCTCATGGAGCGTGCGATGCCGAAGTCGACCAGCACGATGCCCTGCCCATCGGGCCGCTGGATGATGTTCTGCGGCTTGATGTCCCGATGCAATACGGGCTGCGGCTGGCCGTGCAGGTAGGTGAGGATGTCGCAAATCTGGCCCGCACACGCCAGGACCCGCGCCGGGTTGAAGGTGCCTTCCTGTCGAACCACGTTGTCCAGCGACGTGCCCTCGATGAACTCCATGGCGACGTAGAACCCGTCGGGCTCGGTGAAGGCCTCGACCATGCGCGGAATGCCGGGGTGGGTCAGTTCCTGGAGAAGATGCGACTCCTGGAGAAACTTCTTCTCGTGGTCGACTTCCTTGTCATCCTGTTTGAGGTGCTTCAGCGCGACCGTCTCGGAAGTCTGTTTATCGATCGCCCGATAGACGCAGCCAGAGGCGCCCGCACCAATCTGGCCCTCGACCTCGTAGCGCTGGTGGACTAAGGTGCCGCGGAAGTGGAGCATGGTTCCTCAGGATCGAGGCCGGCGTCGGCCAGCCATTGTTTTTCCTCGACCGTCAGGGGACGGCCGCCGAGCAGATCCGGTCGTCGTCGGGCCGTGCGCAGCAAGGCCTGCTGACGCCGCCAGCGGTCGATGGCGGCGTGGTGGCCCGACAGCAGCACCTCCGGCACTTCACGCCCCCGCCACGTGCGCGGACGGGTGTACTGCGGGAACTCGAGCAGGTCCCCGGTGAACGATTCGAAGGCCAGTGAGTCGGGCGCCAACACCCCCGGCAAGAGGCGCGCCACGGCATCGACCAGCACCATGGCGGGCAATTCGCCGCCGGTCAAGACGTAGTCACCGATCGACAGCTCCTCGTCGACGGCCGCCTCGGCGAAGCGTTCGTCAACCCCCTCGTAGTGGCCACAGAACACGATGAGGCGTGGCTTCTCGGCCAGCTCTCGGCAGTGGGCCTGATCCAGCCTGCGGCCGGCCGGTCCTGTCAGGATGACCCACCCCCTCTCGGCGTCCAGCGCTTGTACATGGTCGAGGCACTGATAGATGGGCTCAGGTTTCAACACCATCCCGGCACCCCCTCCGAAGGGCGTGTCGTCGACCGTGTGATGGCGGTCGGTGGTGAAGGCCCTCGGGTTGTGCACCGCCAGGTGAAGGTGGCCTGCGGTGCGGGCCCGACCCACCATGCTCACATCCAGCGCGCTGAACATGTCGGGAAAGAGGCTGATGACGTCGATCCTCACTCCCGCAGCCCATCCTCCACGGTGACGATCATCCTGCCCGCCGGCACGTCGATGCGATGTACGAAGCGGGACACGGCGGGAATCATCCAGCGACGCTCGCCGGGCTGGCCGACGACGTAGACGTCCGCGCCCCCCGGCTGCCAGATGTCGACGACCTGACCCAGGAACGTCCCGTCTTCGGTGAACACCGCCAGGCCTTGGATCTCGCCGTGGTAGAACGACCCGGCCGGCAGCGGCCGGCGCTCCGACCACGGCACGTGCAGCTCGCCGCCCCGCAGCTCGTCGGCGGCGTCGGGGGTATCGACGCCCTCGAGTTTGAGCACGACCTGGCGCTTGTGGGCGCGGGCGGCTTGCACCTTGACCGCCCGCGTGGCTGCCCCGCGCTTCCACGTGAAGGCCGCGCCCCTCTCGAAGCGCTCCGGAAATTCCGTTTCCGGCTGCACCTTGACCTCGCCGCGGAGGCCGAACCGGCCAACCACGACCCCGACGAGAAGGGACTCCACCTAGAGGATGTCGAGAACGACCCGCTTGCCCTTGCGGAGACCGGCGGCGCTGACCACCCGTCGCAGCGCTTCGGCCACCCGCCCATCCTTGCCGATGATCTTGCCCTTGTCGTCTTCTGAGACCTTGAGTTCAAGAATGGCCGAGCGCTCGCCCTCCAGCAGGAGCACGTTGACGCCGTCCGGCACGTCGACCAGCGATTTGGCCAGATACTCGAGAAGCTCTTTCACGATATCAGGCTTCGACCGGCACTTCGACCGCGGGCTTGGCCGCCGGGCTCTTGTGCTCGACCTTCAGGATGCCCGCGGTGCCCAGCAGACGGCGAACCGAGTCGGTCGGCTGCGCGCCCTTGCTCAGCCAATCGTTGACCCGGTCGGTCTTGATGTTGAGCGTGGGGGGATGGGTGCGGGGGTTGTAGTTTCCCAGGATTTCGATGAACCGACCGTCGCGGGGCCCCAGGGCCTCGGCGGCGACCAGGCGGTAGGTGGGCTGCTTCTTGCGCCCGGTGCGCCGCAGTCTGATCTTGACCATGTGTGTTTGTCCGTTTCCTTTCTTAGTTGCCGAGGAAGGGAAGCCGCATGCCGCGCTTTCCCTTCGACTTCTTGGTAAAGAACCGCATGATGTGCTTCATGGAATCGAACTGCTTGAGCAGCCGATTGACGTCTTCGACCTTGCTGCCCGACCCTGTCGCCACGCGGATCTTGCGGCGGGCGTTGAGGATCTTGGGGTTCCTGCGCTCGAGCGGTGTCATGGACTGGATGATGGCTTCCAGCCGATTGACCGCTCGAGGGTCGAAGTTGTCTTTCATCTCCTTGGCCAGGCCGGGGATGGGCAGGGCCGAGATGAGGTCGCCGAGGGGACCCATCTTCTTGATCTGGCCGATGGTGTCGAGAAAGTCTTCCAGGTCGAACTCGTTGGTGCGAAACTTCTCCACCATCTGTTCCGCTTCTTCCTGGGAGATGGCGGTCTCGGCTTTCTCGATGAGGGTCAACACGTCGCCCATGCCGAGGATGCGGCTGACCAGGCGGTCGGGGTGGAAAGCCTCCAGGGCGGCCAGCTTCTCACCCATGCCGACAAACTTGATGGGCTTGCCGGTCACGGCCTTGACCGACAGCGCCGCACCGCCCCGGGCGTCGCCATCCATCTTGGTCAGGATGACCCCGTCGACGCCGACCTTCTGGTTGAACTGCTCGGCGATGTTGACCGCATCCTGCCCCGTCATGGCGTCGACGACCAGGAGCACTTCGTGGGGCTTGACGGTACTCTTGACCTGCTGCAGCTCGCCCATGAGGGCGTCGTCGACGTGCAGACGGCCGGCGGTGTCGAGAATCAGGACGTCTCGCGCCTGGCGGTGGGCCGCTTCTACGGCGTTCTGACAGATGCGCACCGCATCTTGATGATCCGTTTCGGCATAGACCGGAATGTCGAGCTGTTTGCCCAGCACCTGGAGCTGGGTGATGGCGGCAGGTCGATAGACGTCGGCGGCCACCATCATCGGCTTGCGCCCCTGGCCGCGCAGATACAGGGCCAACTTGCCCGCGGTCGTCGTCTTGCCCGCCCCGTGCAGTCCCGTCAGCATGAGGATGGTGGGCGGCTGGGAGGCCATCTGGATCTTCTCGTTGGCCCCGCCCATCAGGTCGACCAGCTCATCGCGCACGAACTTGATGACGAGCTGGCCGGGCGTCAGGCTCTGCCACACCGCCTCGCCGATGGCCTTGGCCTTGACCTTGGCGACGAACTGCTGCACGACCTTGAGCGAGACGTCGGCTTCCAACAAGGCGCGCCGGACTTCACGCAGCGCCTCGGTGACGTCCTGCTCCGACAGCTTGCCGCGGCTACGCAACTTGTTGAAGATCTCGCCGAGGCGGTCAGAGAGCGAGTCCAGCATAGTCCAATCCCATTTTCATTCGAGCCGACGTAGTATAGCCCACCCACACCGGGGTGTCAACGTGTAGCCGGCTGGCCCGTCCAGGTGTATCCAGCGGGCTCCTCGCATGCACGGCCGGGCTCGGTATACTGGGACCCATCAGGCATGTTGAGGAGGTCGGAATGGGTAAGCGGTTTCTGGTCGGAGCGGCGCTGGTGACGCTGTTGGCAGGGTGCCAAGGCAGCGGGGGCGGTGGGACCACGCCGGGCGGGCAGTTCTTCCAGCTTGCCAGTCCCACGCCCACGCCGGGCCCGCCCAACCCAGGCGTCAAAACCGGGCTTGTCTCCCGCTATGCTTTTACCGTCGACTCGGTCGGTGGCCGCGTGGTGAGCTTTCGCCTCGACAATACCACCGGCGGTCTGGTGCCGGCCTATGCGGCCAGTATCGGCAGCGGGCAGGTCTCGGCTTCACAGATGGCGGTGACGGGCTCCTTTCTGTACGTGCCCAATGGCCTGGATGGCTCCGTTTCCGGCTTCAGCATCCAGCCCGACGGCCGCATGAACCCGGTCGACGTGGCCTTCGGGGTGGGCACGCCGCAAGGGGTCTCCCTGGTCGACGTGAAGGCCACCCCGGACGGACGGTTTGCCTTTGGGGTCGACGAAGACGGCACGGTATATCCCCTCGCCATCGATCCGGCGACCGGCGCCCTGCAGCCCAACGGCGCTCCCTTGGCGACGGGGTTGGGCCAGGTGCCGCTGAACGGCGCCAGCCATCTTCGCAGTAGCGCCCCCCTGCTGATACATCCGAGCGGGCACTTCCTCTACGTCGCGGGCGGCAACCAGGTCGCCGTCTTCAGCATCGACTCGCAGGGGCATCTCACTGCCGGTGCCCCGGCCAACGTCAGCACCCCGGTCTCCATGGTCACCGATCCCAGCGGCCAGTTCCTGTACGTGTCGAGCTTTACCGGAGGCTCGCTCTCCCAGTTTACCATCAATTCTGGAACGGGTGGCCTCTCTCCGATCGGCGGCGGCACGGTCACGGCCGGCACCATGCCGCTGGGCATCGCCATGGAGCCTGGCGGGCACTTTCTCTACTCTGGAAGCGTCGGAGAGGGGTCGATCCGACAGTACCACCTGGGCTCGGGTGGGGCTCTCTCGCTGGTGGGCAACCCGCTGACCGTGGGGGTGGGCGGTCAGCCCACCCAGAGCCTGGAGGTCGGGCAGTTGGCCGTGGACGCCACCGGGCGCCGGTTATATGTCACCACGGCGGCCAGTGCCTTCGTGGCCGTGATCAGCGACGTTCAGCAGTTCAATATTGCGGGGGATGGCACGCTGTCTGCGACCACCACGTTCTTTGACGTGCCCGACAGCAATACCGGTCTGGCCCTGTCGAACGGAACGTCGGCCGCAGTGACGGTGCCTCAGTCAGCCTATGTCTTGAACGGCGGCCAGGTCAGCGCCTTTGGCATCGGCAGCGGCGGGAACCTGTCTCTGTTGAACAGCATGCCGGACACCAGCCTGGCCACCGACGGGGCCATTCCCCAGGCCGAGGCGTTGGCGACGCTGCCCAACGGCAACCGGGTTCTTTACAGTGCGGGTCAAAACACGCTGCTGGCGATGGCCGTGAATGACGACGGGTCGGTGGCGGCTCCCATCGTGCTAGGCGCCGCGGCCGCACAGCCGCTCTCCATGCTGGTGGATCGGACCCAGCAATTCCTGTTGGTGCTCGACCAGTTGGACGGGTCTGTCAACGTCGATCTGTTCGGCATCAACGCCGATGGTTCGATAGACTCCATCGACAGCGTTCCGACCGGGTTGAACATCGGGCATCGCCTGGCCATCGACGATACCGGTAGCCAGGTGTACGCCACCGGGGTCGTGACGGGCGAGGGCGGGGCGATCGTTCCCCTTTTCTTCTTCCACGGCGGGTTTCTCTCGCCGCAGCCCCCTGCGATTCTAGCGGGGCGAAGCAGTGCCGATGGCGTGGTCACCAATCCCATCCTCCCCCTGGTCGTCACGGCCGATCCCGACAATGCGCAGTTGTTGACCTTTGTCAACCTGACGGTGTCGCTGGAGGGCACCGGGCACACGGCGACGGGCGCCAACCCCTTCCGGCTGGCGACCGATCCGCTGGGTCGTTTTGTGTGGGCCGCCATCGATGGCACCGTGCCCCACGTGGCGAACTTCGTCGTCGACATACCGAACGTCACGGTCGATACGAATGGGATCGCCACCACCGATGCCCATCCCATGGCGCTCAGCACGGACCCGACCGGTCAGTTTCTCTACGTGGCCAACGCTCCCACCGAGGGCACGGGCACCGTGTCGCAGTTCAAAGTCAATACGGACGGTACGCTCAGCCCCTTGAACCCCGCCTCGGTCACCGGTCTGCAGGCCCCGGTGGACATCGTGACCAGTGGGGTGACCCAGTAGCTCAGCAGCAGCCGCCTTCCAGGCAGCGGTGGAGCGATTGGAGGCCTCGGTCGAGGGCGCCCAGCCGCAGCCAGGGCAGCTCGAGCAGGCGCCGTCGCCACTCGAGCGCCTTCTCGGCGGTGTCGAGATTGTTGCCGGCAATGGCGTACAGCGTCTCGGTCGTCCCGATACATTGGGGGTGTGTCCAGTGCCACTCGTCGGGGTTCTGGGGACGGGTCCAGAACACGCCCTTGTCAAACGGGGCTTCACTCTTGCAAATGCTGCAGGCTGCGCTCATGATGTGCTTTTCCCCGCGTGCAAGCCGAACTCTTGCTAGCGGGTGAGATCCAGTTCCAACCCTGAGACAGGCCGGACCGAATACGCAGAGAATGCTTGTGCATGCTTCCGCCCACCTCCCCGGACCTGTTGAGGGGCGAGACCCGCCTCTACTTCCTGTGGTGGACCGACTTGACGGTCGACGGCTTTCGGCAGCAGCTCCAGGACGCTGAACTGAGGCCTTATTGGATGGGGGCCCTCTTGCGTGAAGCCAACTCCCGAGACGTCTGGCTGTTTGTCACGCCCGCGGAAGTGCGGGAGACCTGGCCCCGATTGCAGCGCTATCTCGGCAAAAGCCTGCGCATGTGGGGTTGGATCCTGGACATGCCCGTTTCCTGGCCGCCGCGTGTTTGATCGGCGGGTGCTGACGGAGCCCATCGTACGCCTCATCCAAGCCTGCCAGCGACGGGCACCCTGCCATCTAGGCGGCGGCGCAGCATTGAGTGGCGCCTATCTTCATCACCGCCTGACGGGTGATGTTGACCTGTTTGTGCACGGTCGAGAAGAGCATATCGAATTGAAACGAAGCCTTCCTTCCTTGGCAGAAGAGACGGGATTGCACATTCGGGTGGTGAGGGATGCAGGTGGTTTTGTGAGATGCCAGGTCGGTGATGACGTGGAGCTGGATCTGGTGCAGGATCTGGTGCCCGATCTGGAGTCGCCTGGTGCGCCCATCGAAGGCATCCTCGTCGAGTCTCTAACCGACCTGCGGGCCAACAAGCTGACCTGTATTCTGTCACGCTCCGAGCCTCGCGACCTGGTCGACCTGCTGTTCCTCGAACGGGCCGGGTATCCTCCCGAACTGGATCTACCTCTGGCACTGCGGAAGGATGCGGGGATGGACCCGGCCGTGCTGGCCTGGCTCCTTAAAGAGTTCCCTTGTCGTCCTCTGCCGCGGATGCTCGTGTCGCTTACAGAAGAGGAGCTGGTTCGATATCGAGACGAGCTGGCGGGCAGGTTCCGCCGCCTGGCCCGTCCCGACGCGTAACAAACCCGATACATTCCCGCAACGAGATGTTCTTGCTGGTTTGCTAGAGTAGGGCAACAGGGAGGATGTTCCAGCCATGACCGCAACCAGTGGAGTTACCCACAAGTCTTCTCAGCGGACTCGGAACGCTCACACGGCGGCTGCATCCACGACGCCCGCCCCGGACGTCGTCAGCCTGGGCCAGGGCGACGCCATGCCGTTGAAGATTGGGGTCATGGGCGGTGCCGCCGGCGCTACGGCCAACGATCCCGAGACGCTGGCGCTGGCTCGCCAGGTGGGGGAGGCCATCGCCAAATCAGGCAACATCCTGGTCACCGGGGCCTGCCCTGGCGTGCCGCAAGCCGCGGTCGAAGGGGCGCACGATCAGCACGGCATCGTGATCGGCATTTCTCCGGCCGACTCCGCGGCGGCCCACGTCCAGGAGTATCATTCGCCCACCGAAGGCTATACCGCCATTCTGTATACGGGCATGGGTCTCATGATGCGAGACGTCCTGAATATTCGGTCGTGCGACATGGTCGTCGTCATCGGCGGGCGAGGCGGGACCTTGAACGAAGAGGAGATTGCCTCGAAGGAAGGCAAGCCCATCGGCGTCTTGCGCAATTCGGGCGGGACTGCCGCCCATCTGCGGGGCATCAAGAAGGAGCTGGGCGAGGAGATACCCCAGAACATGGTGTTTGGCAGCCATCCGGACAAGCTGGTATCGGATCTGATTGCCGTGGCCCGCAAGTACCCGGCCTCGTTCCACGTCGACGGCAAGGTCATCGACCAGCCCGTCAAGTCCGACAAGGGCTAGGTTCGATAGCGATGCCGTGGGTCGCGTGCCCGAGGCAGGGAGCCGGAGCGGTGCGTCGAACGCCACGCCCCATGAAAATCAAAGCCATTCGCTGGCTGGTGGCTCTGCTGCTGCTCTCTGGGGCGGCCTGGAGCGCGCCGTCGGCCAACCAGAAACTCACCCAGCCAGACCCGCAGGCGGTCGTGCTGCACACCCACCGGGGCGACATCGTCTTCGAGCTCTACCCGAATGCGGCCCCGCACCACGTCCAGCGCATCAAGGAGCTGGTGAAGAAGCATTACTACGACGGGTTGCTGTTTCACCGGGTCATTCCCAATTTCATGATCCAGTTCGGCGATCCCAACACCCGCAAAGGGCCCCGCAACACCTGGGGAGCCGGCGGGGGCGACGTCCCTCCCTTGCAGGCAGAGTTCAATGCCCTGCCGCACGTGCCCGGCACGCTGTCCATGGCTCGCACCTCTGACCCCAACAGCGCTTCCACCCAGTTCTTCATCTGCGTGGGCACGCCCAGCTACCTGAATGGACAGTACACGGTTTTTGGCCACGTCATCAAGGGGCAGGACATCGCCGACGCCATTTCCAAGGTGGATAAGGATGGGCGCGACGCCCCCCTGAAAGACGAGCGGGTCGAGAAGGCCTACCTGATCAAGCACCCCTAGCCCCCCCTAGCCCTGCATGCCGCATGTCGACCCCGGTCGTCGGGCCGTGAACTCACCCTGGCTCTTGGGGATGTAACGTGCCAGAAACGTTACATCCCGCCGTTGTAACCTCGCTGGCGCGTGACACGGAGCCTGCGGGGATTCGGCATGTAGTCGCCGCTTGTACCCTGACGGCCCGAATCAATTTGCGGAGATGCAGGCGCAGGCGGATACAGGAACCTAACGGCTCCCCCGCCAGCGGGTCCCCTTCTCGCCCTCATCCAAGCTGGCAACCGACCGGTCGCGCGGCAGCGGGCGGAAACCTTCAGGCTCCAGCATGCGGCGGAACTCGAAGTGGTGGTTGTGCACCTGGTAGCCAGCGAAGGTGCGGATGGTCGTATCGCCTTCGGACGTGAAGCTCCATCGACCCAACACGCCGTCGAAGTCACGGGTCGCCATGATGGCGTCCCGTATGGCTTTGCGGTCCTTGACCCCAGCTTGCTCGATGCCGTGCAGGATGACTCGAGTGGCCTCGTAGGCATACAGAGTGTACGGCTCCGGGTCGGACTGATAGGTCTGGCGATAGCGGTCGAACCATTCTTTGGCCAGCGGGGGGAGACCCCCGACGGGCATGGCCCCCAGCGAGGCGTAGGCCCCCTCGGCCCCCAGGCCAGCCTCGTCAATGAAGGCAGACTCCCTGATGCCGTCGGGGCCCATGAAGAGCGACTTGATCTTGGCGTCGCGCATCGCCCGCAGCAGGTCGCCGGCTCCGTTCTGCGTGTTGCCGCCGAAATAGACGAGGTCCGGGGGATCGGTTTGCAGGGATTGGACGAGGGGAGCGACGTCCTGATCGGCATCGAGGGCCACCGAGGTCGAGACGGTCAAGCCCAGATGCCGGCATTGGTCGGTGAAGACCCGGGCGAGGCCCGTTCCATAGGCG
>DASYBA010000508.1:0-3990 GCA_036501005.1 Candidatus Xenobia bacterium
AATCGGCTGTGGCGTCGGCCGGGTCAGCCGCTTTGTGGCCGGCCATTGCCAGCACCTGACCTGTTCCGACATTCTTGAGCAGGCGCTAGACGGGTGCCGCCAAGCTCTCGCAGCCCATTCGAATGTTGACTATGTCAGGACCAGCGGGCGCGATCTTCAAGGTTTTGCCGATGCATCTGTCGATGTGGTCTATTCATTTACCACGTTCTTCCATTTCGACTTCGAACTGGTCGTGCAGTACTTCGCGGAAATCCGTCGGGTTCTCCGTTCGGGCGGGCGCTCGATTCTCGAATTCAAGCGCTGGAATGGTTCCGACGACGTCGTGCAGTTGCTGCAGAAGATCCAGCACTGTGGAGGGTTGTCGCAGTATGCGGCGGCGGTTGACAAGTGGCGCTACGTCTCCCGGGACACCCTGGCCTTGTTGTGCCGCTACTACGGGTTTGTCGTATTGAACGACGATACCACGCGGTTTACCATGGCGATACCGGAGTGACGTCGGTCACCACCCTCGATCTCCATGGACTGGAGATCGCTTGCGAGACCGAGAGCGCCGAACTGGCCTCTGCCTTGGTGCGTCCTTTTCGTTATTTTCTGGCGGCCTCGCCGGCCCCCCGGGTGCGGGTGGTGGTGCACGAGGCGGCGCCCCCGCTCGAGGGCTTTCCCCCCATGCCGGCGTTGTTTTCCAGTCCTCGCAACATCGTCTTTGGCGACCGCGCCCGCAAGATCGTCGACTACTTCGGCCGAGGCATCGTGGTGCAGGAGCGGGGTCAACCATGCTACCGCCTCTATAGCCAGGACCGGGATCTCTTGTTGGAAGCCTTCTACCTGCTGGTGTTGTCCCTCTTGGGAGAGCACTGCGACCGGGTCGGGTTGTTACGGGTGCACGCCCTGGCCTTGTCGCATCGCGATCGGGCCGTGCTGCTCATGATGCCGCAAGGGGGCGGCAAGTCGACGTTGACGCTCTCCATGCTGCAGGTGCCGGGGGTGGGCTACATCTCAGACGACGATCCGCTCTTCGATCGTCACGGTCAGATTCTGCCGTTCCCGCGCCCGCTAGGCATGTTGAGAGCGGAGGCCCTGGCTGCGATTCCGCCCCAATACGTCTATTCCCTACAGCGTATGGAATTTGGCGTCAAACACTTCGTCGATAGCGAGTGGTGGGGCGATCGCCTGGAGCGTCGGCGTTTGCGACGCATCGTCTTGTTGACCACGCAGCGGGTCTTGAATGGGACACCCCGCATCGAGCCGATCTCCAAGATGGAAGCCCTGCGCAGCCTGCTGCGGGATGCGGTCGTCGGGATCGGTCTTTACCAGGGGGTCGAGTTCATCTTCAATCATTCCACCTGGGAGGCCCTGGCCTGGGGACCGATCCTGGCGGGGCGCCTCGGCCGCGCGTTTCGTCTGGCGCAGCAGGCCTCGACCTGGCGGTTGACCCTGGGCAGCGACGTCGCTGCCAACGCCGCGGTGTTGCGAGACTTTCTGGAAAGCTGAGACCAGACCGCATCGAACATGGGCTCTACCGCTCTCGCTCCGGCCCGAGACAGATGGTCGCCATCTCGATAGTACAACTGGCCGGGAACGCCATATCGGATGGTGCCGTCCGGGTTGGTCAGGTATGGGGTGGGGTCCAGAATCAACGCCTGGCCTGCCACGCGGCGCAGCCTGTCCTGTGACTTTTCAAAGTCGGTCATGGATTCGACGAGATCCGGTAACCAGGGGTAGCGTTGCCGGTTCGCCAGATAGCTGGGGGGATCGACACGCCAGTGGGGTATGTCCAAGACCAGCACCGGTCGGGCTCCCGCCTGTCGAATGGCGGCCAGCGTCTGGCGCACGGACGCATCGAAGTGGGGCAGATCTCCTTCGTCGGCCGACCAGTAGCCCATGACGAAGACGCAGGCGAGATGGTCTCTTCGGACTCGCTCCAGGACCTGTTGTGCGATAGCCCGGCTCTCCGGGTACCCTCCCGTCTCGGCCGGCAGGAGCGGTGGAATGCCATTGCGCGTCGCTTTCCAGCCGGTGACATGGTGGCGATCGGCGGACTGTGCCAAGGCTTCCGATACCGCCATGGCGTGCGAGTCCCCCCACAGCAGGAAGGATGGGGCCAGCGCCCCGCTGCCCAGCCGCGGGAAGTCCCCGCGCATGGCCGCTGCGTCATCCTCGTCTCGGTTGTACACCCAGTCCGTCCGGGTCGAGAGGATCGCCCGGGCGGACGCGGGGTAGCGTTGCGGCAATCCACCCCCGAGGCACAGCCACCCGCCGGTCAAGACCAGTCCGGCTTCGCTGAGGGCGAGCAGGGCCCAGGCCTGCCGGGGGTGGGGGAGCCGGCGGCGGATGGGCGTCTCGACCCAGTGCCAGCTTGCACTCGCCAGCAGCAGGCTGACGCCCACGATGCCCCATCGGACGGGGGTTGAGGGCGGGCCCAGCAGGTAGTCGCAAAAACCGTAGAGCGGAAAATGCCACAAATACAAGGAATAGGAAATGCGGCCCACCCACCGCAGCGGCCCCCACGTGAGAGGACCGCCCTCAAAGGCGCCGCACAAGATGAGCCCGGTGCCCAGGCAGGGTGCCAGGGCTCGCCAGCCGGGGTAAGGGCTGGCGGCTGTGAAGACCAGGCCTGAGCGCAACAGCAAGCACCCTCCCAGCAGGGCGATCACGCGGGGAAAGCGGAGGCGGGGTAGAAAGACCAGGCCGCCTCCCAGCAGGAACTCCCAACCGCGGCCCGGCAGGAGATAGAAGGCAGCGAGGCCGTCTCGCGGCGTCAGCCAGAGGCACCACCCGAGTGAGAGCACTCCGAGCATGCCTAGAACGACGGCCAGGCCCGAGCGGGGCAGCCACCGTCGGGCGCCCAGCAAGACCAGGGGATAAAGCAGGTAGAACTGTTCCTCGACCGCCAGCGACCAGAAGTGGAGCTGGGGATAGCGGTCGGCGTCCCAGGCCGAGTAGCCCGAGTCGATCTGGTGGACGGCGAAAACGTTGAAGGCCAGACAGGCCTGGGCGATGAGGCTGCGCCCGAGTCGAAAGAGGTCGTCTGGAATCAGGATGAACCAGCCGGCCATGGCAATGGCCAACACGGTCACCATGAGGGCTGGCAGGAGGCGTCGGATGCGACGCTGCCAGAATTCCGCCAGGGTAAACCGGCGGCGGGTCAAGTCCTCTTCGATACGCTGAGTAATCAGGTAGCCTGAAATGACGAAGAACGCATCGACGCCCACGTATCCGCCGTGCCAGCCCAGATGCAGGTGATACAGGACGACCATAAGGACTGCCACGCCTCGCAACCCTTCGATGTCGGCTCGAAAGGGCACGCTAGGACTGCTGTCGATACTGGTCAAGCACCTCGTCCGGCGGCCCGTAGCCAGCCACCCGACCGCACTGCAGCCATAGAACGTGGGTGCAAAAACGCTGGACGAAGTCGAGGTTGTGAGATGCCACCACGAACGTTCGACCGCTCTTCTGGTAGTCGTCAAACACAGCTTCGCAGCGCCCAGCGAAAGACTTGTCGCCGGCCGTCAGCGCCTCGTCCATCAGATAGACGTCCTTGTCGATGTACCGCATGGTGGAAAAAGCCAGGCGGGTGCGCATGCCGGTCGACAAGTTCTTGAGCCGGGTCGAGGCAAAGTCGGAGAGCTCGGCCCACGCCAGCATGTCGGACATGTGCTGCACCATGCGCCGCCGGGAAACACCGTGGATGGCGGCATAGAGAATGGCATTCTCCTCCACGGTCAGCTCTTCCAGCATGCCACTGCCGAGCCCCGCCAACATGGTCAGATCGCCATTGACCGTGAGCTCTCCCGCGCTGGGCCGATACACTCCCGCCAGCGTCTTCAACAGGGTCGTCTTGCCCGCCCCATTATTGCCGACTACGCCGACACGATGACCGGCGCGGATGTCCAGGTTGATGTCTTCGAGGGCTACGAACGGCCGTCCGGCAGTGCGGCCGCCCAGCATGATCCGCAGGGCGGTCGCGGCGCCGCGCTCCGGCGCGAACCA
>DASYBA010000509.1:0-12080 GCA_036501005.1 Candidatus Xenobia bacterium
GGTGACGAGGCGACCGGCACGCACGTCTTGCATGATCTGTTTGCAAAAATGGCAGAACACCCCTCACACGTCGATTTGAGCGCCCTGTGGGCGTCGCTTGGCATTAGAATGGAGCATGGCAAATTGGAGACCTTCGACGCCCCCCTGTCGCACGTGCGCGACGCCATCACCTCACGTTGATGGTGGTAGACGCCTGGCAGAACATCCTGGGGGAGCTGAAGCACACCCCCGTCCATGAGCGGGAAGCCCGCTTGCAGCAGGCCCTGCACGACCTGCACAGTCCTGTGGTGGGCTCTGACGCGGCGGTCTTTCTCTACCAGGGCCGAGAGGCATCCGTGGCGCTCACCGGCGACATGACCGGGTGGTTGTCGACCTGGCCCATGCACCGGGTCGAGGGGACGACCTTGTGGTATATCGAACGCCATTTTGAGCGCGACGCCCGCTTGGACTACAAGTTCGTAGTCGACGACACGTGGATCATGGATCCTCGCAACCCCCGGGTCGTGCTGGGTGGCTTTGGTTCCAATTCCGAACTGATGATGCCAGGCTATCCATCGCATCCCGAAACGCTTTTTGATGCTTCGATACCGGCTGGAAGCCTCATGGATGAGAGCCTGTACAGCCACGCCCTGGGTCAGGAACGACCCTACCACGTGTACCGGCCCACGGCCTGTCCCCTGCCCTGCCCCGTGGTCTACTTCCAGGACGGCTCTGATTACCTCAATGCGGGCCACGCTGCCCACGTGCTGGACTACATGATGGCCCACGGGCGCATCCCACCCGTCATGGCCGTGTTCGTGGACTGTCCGGATCGATCTCGGCGAGCCCATGACTATGCCAACAATCCCTACTTTGTCGACTTTTTCGTCAATGAGCTCATGCCAGTGGTGGAGCCACCCGGAGAGGTCAGCCGCCGAGTGTTGGTGGGCGATTCCATGGGTGGGCTGGCCTGCGGGTACCTGGCCTATCGACATCCGAACCTGTTCACCCACATCCTGAGCCATTCCGGGGCTTTCCCCCCGGCCTATGGCGAGCCTTTGAACATCGCCGGGCTGCCCCCCGAAGACCCCTTCCCCTGGGCCCGCAACCTCCCCGACATCGCCTTCGCCACCGACCTCTACCTGGTCGTCGGCACCTACGAGCACAACGTGGCCGGAGCCGACTTTCTGGAGATCAGCCAGCGAGTGGCGCGGGACCTGGCACGGAACCCGCGGACCCGACGCCTGCACCTGGCTGAAGTGCACCAGGGGCATAGCTGGGGCCTGTGGCGGGATACGCTGGGCGAAGGGCTCGAGTTCTTGTTGGGATAGTGGACCGGATCCAGCACTCAGCCAGGACGAGGTTCGGCACCCAGGCCCCCCACGTGACGAACGGATAGACGTCGTTGAAGGCGAAGCCCACTTGCTGGAGGCCGTACAGATAGAGTCTCAGCATGACCGCGCCGAACGTCAGGGCAAAGTTGCGGGTCATCCACTGGCGGTGCGCCAGGATGTCTTTGCGGCGTACCGATCGCCAGGCCAGGGCCGCGGTGACCATCCAGCCGATGCCCATGACCACGAACCCGATTTTCGAGGGCACCCCGCCGTGGGCGTCCAGGCCCATGAGCACGGCCGAAGTGCCCCCTACCAGCATGCACGCCATGTACAGGACCCCCATGACTCGATGGAGGCCGCGCCACCGTGGTCGAAAGGCGCTCCAAAACTGCCAGGGGCCGATCGCCAAGGCGAGGGTGGCAGAGACCCCATGGCTCCACACCACGCCCAGATGAGCGATGTACTTGGCCCGGAACAGGCCGTCAAAGGCGGCGGGGTTGCCGGTCACGTAGCGGAAGGAGGCTTCGGCCATCCAGACCGATACGACCGTGAGCAAGACCCAGGCCGCTGAACGAGAGCGCGACATGCGCTTCCATCATGGGCCATCCCAGCCAGCATTTCAAGCGTTTTGAAGATGGAATAATTCCGGGCGACGTGCTACATGAGAGGGGACTCAAGGCGAAAGGAGCTCATTCATGAAACGTCTGCAGGCGGTCCTGGCCCTCTCCGCCATCACGGTCGGCCTGGCCCTGACTTCTCGTCCCGCCAGCTCAGTGGTGTCGCAGCCATGGTCCAAGGCCAACACCCTCAACATCGGCGGCATCCACCTGGGCATGCCAGAGGTCGATGCGCGGCGGGCTGCGGCCCAGTATCGAACGACGACGGTTCCCGTCTCGATTCGCTATGATGACCGCCACCGGGTCTCTTTCGTGAGCGGCGGCGACCTGCGGCAGGGTACTCGGATGCTGGCCAGTTGGCAGGATGGTTCGAACAAGGTGCGTGAAGCGCTCGGCACGCCTTTCCTCAAAGCGCCTCTGGGTATCGCCACGGTCACCTTCTATCCAGCCGGCTCGCACTGGGTCATGTTCCGCTTCCAGACGCCCAACATGTTCAGCCGGGCCGCAGCTTTTCCGGAGTTCGGCCTGGCCGCGGATGCCGGCTCGATACCCACGGCCCCGGGGGGCGACTACTGGGGCGCCACCGCGCTGATGAAGGCGCTCCCGCAGTAGCTTATTCCGCGTACTCGAATTCCCACCCGAGAATGGCCACGGTGTCTCCCACCTTGGCCCCCTGGCGCTTGAGCTCTTCGTCCAGGCCGATCTTCTTGAAGCGCAGTTGGAGGTGTCGCACCGCGGCGTCGTTGTCCATGTCGGTCATGACGAGAAGACGTTCGACTTCCTCGCCCGTGACCCGGAACTTGCCCCGCTTGCGGCGCTCCACCACGAAGCGGGGCGTCTTGACGGGCGGAGGCGGGGCCTCGATGACGACGGGCTGCGCCCGCATGGCGGTCAATGCTTCAGACAGGCGGTCGATGAGATGCCCCAGGCCCACCGCCTTGTCGGCGGAAATGATGAGCGGTCGCAGATCTCGATACGCCTCGGACAGGCGGTCGGGACGCTCCACCAGGTCGACCTTGTTCAACACCACGATCTCCGGTCGAGTGAGCAGCTCCTCTCGATAGAGCCGCAACTCCTCCCGCAGCGTTCGATAAGGCCTCAAGGCATCGTCGAGGTGGATCTCGGTCATGTCGATCACGTGCACCAGGATGCGAGTGCGCTCGATGTGGCGCAGAAAGGTGTGGCCCAGGCCGACGCCCTGGTGCGCCCCTTCCAGGAGGCCGGGGATGTCGGCCACCACACACCGCTCGTCCCCGGGCAGGTCGGCCACTCCCAGGTTGGGCGAGGTCGTCGTGAACGGATAGGGAGCAATCTTGGGGGTCGCGGCCGTGATGCGCGACAGCAGAGTGGACTTGCCGGCATTGGGAAAGCCGACCAGGCCGACGTCGGCCACCATCTTCAACACAAGCTTCAGCCACCGTTCGGGCCCGGGTTCTCCCTTGTCGGCAAACTGCGGCGCCCGATGCAGGCCGGAGGCGTAGAAGTGGTTGCCGTGACCCCCCGTGCCCCCTCGTACGGCTAGCAGCCGGTCTCCTGGATGGGGCAGGTCGGCTAGCAGGTCCCCGGAGTCGGGGTCATAGGCCTGCGTGCCACAGGGCACCTTGACGACCAGGTCTTCGCCCCGCTTGCCCGTCTTGCGATCGCCCTGGCCGTGCTGCCCTCGTTCAGACTTGAAGTGCACCTTGTAGAGGAAGTCGTTCAGGGTATAGAGCGAGCCGTCGGCCTCCAGGAAGATAGAGCCGCCGTTGCCGCCGTCGCCCCCGTTGGGGCCGCCCAGGGGCTCAAACTTGGCGCGGTGGAAGGACAGGCAGCCGGCACCGCCGTCTCCCGCCCTCACATGGATTTTGACTTCGTCCAGAAATTCGTTCTTCATGACAAAAAACGACCCGCCGGGCGGGCCGTTCGCGGCTGCCGGGCTCGGATCAGACCGGGTTTGATTTCAGATCGGGGCCGACGGTAACGTGGACGCCCTCTTCCGCGGCGGGGATGACGTTGATCATCTTGCGGTTGTTGGAAAAGCCAAAGTCGACGGTGCCGTCGATGATGGCGAAGATGGTGTGGTCTCGGCCCATCATGGTGTTGTCGCCGGGAAAGAAGCGGGTGCCCCGCTGCCGCACCAGGATGTTGCCGGCCCGCACGGCCTGGCCGCCGTAACGCTTCACGCCGAGGCGCTGGGAGCGGCTGTCCCGGCCGTTGCGGGAGGAGCCCATGCCCTTCTTGTGGGCGAAAAGTTGCAGATCAAAGTACATTGTCATTCCCTCTGAAGCGGCCCTCGGGCCGGGATACTTTCCGAAAACGCTGGTAGCATAGCACAATCCTGGCAGACCTGACAAGTCCTCTTGTTCAGGCGACAGGATTCTACTATACTATGGACACCTCACTGAAAGGACCTCGCTGCCATGGCCGCAATCTCTTCCGGTACCCCCGTCAAGGAAACTCAACGAACGGGTGCCGTGGCGCCCCCTCCAGCCCCTCCCCAGGCGCCCGCAGCCAGCACCACGGCGGCCGACGGGGTGCCCAAGGACAAGACCGTGCAAGGCGCGGACGACCTCAAGAAGACCGCCACCGGGGCCACCACCAAGGACGAGAAGACCTACACCGCATGGGCGGCAGCTTCGCAGATCGCACGCAACAACCTGACCGAGTGCGCCGATTACATGAGCACCGGGAAGGTCAAGTCCATTCCTCCGCAGCAGGCGTCGAAAGAGCTGATGACGCTCTTCAACCATTTCACCTCGCCCGACACCGCGGGTCAGTTGCCCATCACGTTTGCCGGCCGCAACATGCAAGGACTCACCGAGCAGAATGATGAAACGGCCCCGGTCGCCCGAGAGCACGTGTCCGACTACGGCTACGACTCGGCCGCCCGGGCATGGGCGGGCCACATTCAGGATCTGGCCGCGGAGAAACAGAAGCAGGGCATGCCGCAAGATGCCGCCATCGCCAGTGCCGTTCTCGACTATGCCCAGGTCAAGAGTGCCGACGACCTGACCCTCAAGGAGACCTGCCCCGAACTGTTCATGGCGGCGGAGAAGTTCAACGTCGCACACACCGACCCGGCCGGCTTCCTCGACGAAAGCAAGCAGTTGGAAGGCGTCGCCCGTACGAACAACCCACAACTGGCTCCCTGGTACGACCAGGCCAAGCACATCTGCACCAACCTGCGGGCGCAGGGCGACCAGATGCAGATGCTGGATCCGCAGACCGCCTACAACAACTTCACGACGCTGGCGGCCTACTGGACGCACGATGCGTTTTCTCTCTTCCCCCCGGTCAGCGGGGCTGGGGCCGAACTTCAGGTCAAGGCCAGCCAGGGCGACAAGGGGGCCATCTCGCAGGCCTCGTTCGGCGGCTGGGACGCCCCGCAGCGGCTGGCCATGCGCAAGTGGTTCAACCAGATGCAAGAGGTCAAGCAAGACGGACAGAACCCGCTTTCGCAACTACCCAAGGATCAGATTCTGGCCAAGATCATCCTCGACGACCCCGATGAGGAGGGCCAGCACTTCGAGATCAAAAAGAGCGCGCTGCAGTATCTGACCTCGGTGGCGGTCAGCGGGTCTCAGGCCATGCAGGGGAACCCGAACGCCGCCGGCAACGTGGCGGGCGCGCCTGCGGGAACTGGCAACGGGCCCGTCTTCCTCTAGGTCTGACTAGCCTGGTCGATAAGGAACTGGGTCTGCGGGCGTAACCGCGGCAGGCTCACGAGGAAGATCACACCCGCCACCGTGCATCCGATGCCGCCGGCCGCGACGGTGAGCGGGGCGCCCCAAAACTCGGCTAGCTTGCCGGCCAGGAGCGACCCGAACGGCATCATGCCCATGAACATCATGGAGTAGACCGACATGGCGCGGCCGCGCAGGTCATCCGGGACCATGACCTGGATGAGCGTGTTGGTCGCCGCCATCTGCAGCATGGTGGTAAACCCCACCGGTACGAGCAGCACAACCGATAACCACAGGGTGCGGGAGACGGCGAACAGGGCGACGAGGATGCCGAAAGCCGCCGCGGCGGCCCCTAGCCACCGCCCCAGGCCCTGCACAGTCTTGCGGCTGGCCAGGGTCAGGGCCCCCATGAGCGCGCCCAGGCCCGTCGCCCCCATCAGGATGCCCAGCTCGCGGGCGCCTCCGCCGAGGATCTGAGCCGCGAAGATGGGCATGAGGACCATGGAGAACGTGCCGAGGAGACTGCACACCGCCGTCAGCATCATCAGCGCCTTGATGGGGGCTTGTTCGTTCACGAAGCGCAGCCCTTCCAGCATCTCCACCCAGGCGGAGCGATCTGCCCTGCGAGGGGGTGGCGCTTCCACGCGCATCAACATGAGTCCCAAAAGGACGGCGAGGAAGCTGAAGGCGTTGACGAAGAAACACCACCCCTCGCCGAGCCAGGCCACCAGGATACCGGCGACGGCCGGACCGATGACGCGGGAGGCATTGAACATGGATGAGTTCAGTCCGATAGCGTTCATCAGGTCTTCTTTGCTGGTCATCTGGACGATGAACGCCTGCCGTCCGGGCACGTCGAAGGCGTTGACCACCCCACCCAGGGCGGCCAGGACGAAGATGTGCCAGATCTGGACACGGCCGCTCAGCGTCAGCCAGGCGAGGACGAAGGCCAGCAGCATGAACGACACCTGGGTCAGGATGATGAGGCGATGCCGATTGGCGCGGTCCGCGGCCATGCCCCCGACCGGCCCCATGACAAACGACGGAATCTGGCTGGCAAACCCGATGAGGCCCAGGATGGTGGCCGAACCCGTCAAGCGATAGACGAGCCACTGCTGGGCGACGGATTGCATCCAGGTGCCGATGAGCGAGATCTGCTGGCCGGCGATGAAGAGCCGAAAATTTCGGTGGCGCAAGGCTCGGAAGACCAGCGGCAGTTCCCTCACAGGAGGGTCTCCTCCGATGGCAGGGAAAGCGCCTCACGGTGAACCCCGAGCGCCTGCGGTCCCTGGACGTGTTCCGCGGCCTGACCATGCTGCTCATGCTGCTGGTCAACAATATCGCGCTCGATGTCGATACGCCAGCTCAACTCCTGCACGCCGACTTCGGGCAGGGGGTGCACGCCGCCGATCTGGTCTTTCCCTGGTTCCTCTTCATCGTCGGAGTGGCGCTGCCGCTGGCCGCGTCGTCGTGGTACCGGCGCGGGGGCACGGTCTGGGGGTGGCGGCGCAAGGCTGCCCGGCGTTGCGTTAATTTGTTTCTTCTGGGCTGCCTGATCGACATCAGCCTGTACAAGCAGTTCAACATCTACATGGACGTTCTGCAGTTGATTGCCCTGGCCTACTGGGCCGCCAGCTTTTTCCACGACCTGCCCGCCGCTCGTCGAATGGGGCTGGCCGCATTTCTGCTGGCCTGGCACTGGGCCCTGTGTCGCTTTGTGCCGCCGCCCGGGGCGCCCGTCGGGTGGTTCCATGGCGACTGGAACATCCTGGCCTGGATCGATCAGACGTGGCTGGTACGCTGCCGGCTGTGGGGGCTGGTGGGGGTGGTGCCGACCACGGCGCTGGTCTTGTTGGGGTCGCTGGCCGGGGACGTCCTCAGGAGCGGTTTGTCGGCAGAGCTTCGCTATCGAAGATTAGCGCTGATGGCGCTGGTTTGTATCGGTTCAGGTCTATTGGTCAACCTGTCCATCCCATTCAGCAAGACGTGGTGGACGTCTTCCTATATCCTCTATACTGGCGGCTGGGGGGTCGCAGTATTGGCCGTTCTGCACTGGCTGGTGGATGCTCGCGGTGTATCGTGTTTTCCCCTCCAGGTGTTCGGCATGAACGCCATGGCGGTCTACGTGGCACCGATTGTGGTGAAGCTCCACACGCTGCAGGAATGGTATGTCGGCAAAACCTTGCTCGGCGATCGATTGATGGGGGTCTTCTTCCACCACTTCGGCCGCTACGCCGGTGGCTGGATCTATACGTGGTGTTATGTCGGCGTCTGCTGGCTGATAGCCTGGGGCATGTATCGAAAGAAGTGGTTCTGGAGAGTCTAGGTTTTGGCAGCGAGACGTTGAAGGACCTTTTCGATACGGGTGCGGGCGTCAGGCGAGAACCAGGTGTCGAGCCAGGTGTAAAGGTCGTCCTCCTGGAAGCGTTCGATTTGATCGACGACGGGCCGGCGGAGCGACTGCTTGACCTGCTGGTACGCCAGAGATGGAATGTCGGCCAGTTTCTGCGCCAAGGCCAGGGCTTGTGGGATCAACCGTTCCGGCGGGGCCAGGGCATCGACCAGACCCACGGCCTGGGCCCCGGGCGGCGTGAAGAGGTGACCCTCCAGACAGATGGGAAAGAGGCTCTGCGGCGGCACCTGGCAGCGCACCGTTTCGGTGACGACGGTGGGCAGGCCCACGCCGATCTGGACCTCGTTGAGGCCGATACGGGCGTCGCCCTCGGCCATGAGGCGGCGGTCGGCCTGCATGGCCAGGACGCAGCCACCGGCGATGGCGTGCCCGTTGATGGCGGCGACCACGGGACGAGGAAAGAGGAACAGGCGGGTCATCACCGCGCCGAAGGTCTTGAGAAAGTCGGCCATGGCATGTCGATCTTCACCCATGAGGCCGGACAGATCAAGACCGCCAGAGAAGTGCGGCCCCTGGCCAGTGACCACGAGGGCGCCGGGCAGATCCTGCGAAAGCTCCTCCAGCAGATCGTCCAGCTTGCCGAGGGTGGCGGCATTCATGACGTTGGCCCGCCCGGCCTCCAGACGGAGAATGGCAACCCGATCGAGCTGTTCAAGACGCATGCCCCAAGCTTAGGTCAGCGCAGACCATTCACCTCCTGGAGCACGTCGCCTCGACATCCGCCCTCCAGCCCGTCTCCGAGGCCGCCTGCAATAGCGCCGATGCTCAGATCAGGCGAGATACGTTCCGCCCGGGCCACCGTCCAGGAAAGCCTGGACGTGATCGTGCGTCTTGTTCATGATGTTGGGCAGGCTGTGGACGGGCCCCAAGGTAAAGATCATGCCCGGCTGTTTCAGGGTGTGCTCCAGCTCCTCGGCGCCAGCCTTCGGATGGTGGGGGTCGATGAACTGGCTGCCGGTCACCGCGATAGCATCGTGCTGGTCGCCCACGAAGAGGACGTTCTCGGGCTTCACGCCGCCCCGCACGTAGTCTTCGGGCGAGGCCATGCCGGCAAAGGTCATGACTCGAACGTGCTCTCCAATGGCTTTCTCATAGCCGTGTCGAGCCAGCAGGTTGAGGGCCAGTCCGCTCTCCGCGCCCCCGCCGCTGTGCGGGACGAGGAGCACGTCTCGACCTCGGTCCAGTTGTTGCTTGACGAGATCGTAGCAGGTCTGTACGGCTGCATCCGTCTGAAAGGCCTTCTCCCGCACGTGGCTGCCGCGCTGGTCGCGCTTCATCAGCTCAACGTCATGACCGATACGGGACATGGCGGCGCCTCGGGTCTTCTCGATGCCCTCGTGGATGACGATCATGGGCTGACCCAGGCGCACTGTGTTCGGGCCGCCTTTCTCCATCACTTGGGCCAGGGTGACCGAGGCCTCGGCCGCGTCATTGTTGATGCCTTCCAGGGCGATGACGACCCGGTTGTTGACCACGGCTTCCGAAGGAACGTCGTTGCCGTGCGGGTCCGAGTGATGGCCGCGGCGGATGACCTGGGTCTGGCCGTCGGGACGGAGCAGATACGCTTCCCCATGCAGGCGAGGCGGCTCCGGCGGATGCCCCACGGGGCCGAACAGGAAGCCATACGCGGCCTTGAGCTTGTGCACCAGCGGGGAGGCAAGGCCAGCGCCCTCAAAGCGGTCCTGAGGCGGAGCAGCGTCCGCCGAGGCATGGGGGGTGATGCGGTGGCGAATTCCTGCGAGATCGGCTCTTATCATGGTCCCATGATACGACGGTCCCGCGGCGCGATCCAGGCACTAGTTGTTAACCCTCCGGCAGGCTCGCTGGCCGGCGGGCCCGAACCCCATGCTCGACCACGCCCTGGACGACTTCAAGCATTCCCCCCGCTACATCACGCGGATGAATCGGGGCTGGCCCCGCCAGGCGAAGGCTCTAGGGAGGGAGTTGGGCTCGGGGACGCAATAGACGGGCCCATGAAACTCCACCGTCTGGCTCTCGGACTGCTCTTGCTGGGGGTGCCCTCGACCTGGTCGGCGATATCCGCCCTGGCGACGGAAGCGTACCACTGCAGCATCGTCCAGGCGTCCTTTCCGTCCGGTTGTACCCTTCTCTTGCCGCACGGCACCCGCGAGCTGCACTGCCGCATGCATGTCGGCACCATCGCCGCTCGTCCCGTCCGACTGCAGGTCATGGCCAACGCGGCGGTGGCGCAGCAGGATGGCGCCGTGAGCTATAGCGACATGGTGCAGCTCGCCAGCCTGGTGGACAAAACCGTGTCGGGCACGGCCGACACGCTGGTGGATGCCGACATTCGCCTGCCCAGCCTGGAGGTCTGCCGCGAGCTACACATCTCGGCCCAGTTGCAGCTCCCCGGCAGCACCTATGTCCTGGACCACTCCGATCTGGACTGCCGGGTCGCGGAAGGGAGCGCCGTGGCGGCGGTGGCTTTGCCGCCTGGACCCGACGTGGAAGTGGCCAAGGCGCCCCCGATCCAGCACGACGACCTGGTGGAGGGGCTGCCCGGGTTCGATATAGCCTATCGATTGAGCGGAACGGATCCAGGCTATCTGCAGTTCCGTCTCGATGGCGGCCCGGTGCCGACCTCCGACAACCTGCAGATGGCCAAGGGCTCGCCGGTCGTGGCGATTCCAGTGCCCGCCGGCGGCGGCCGCCTGCACGTCGAAATGCGGGAGCTTCTCGGGGCCGGTGCGGGCTGGACCCAGCCCATCGCGCTGTCCGTGTCGCTAGTGGACCTGGACGGTACTGCCATCTTTCCCGAGAAGCTCCTCTACCACGTCGATCCTCGGCCTACGGCGCCTTAGCGGGCCGTAACGGTCTCGGTCGCGACCAGGGGCTGGCCATAGCGGGCCCGCTTGATGAACTGGCCCGCGCCGGCTCGTCCCTTGAAGTCGCCATTCTGGACCACGATTTTGCCCCGAGAGAGCACCGTATCGGTGAAACCTTGCACCTCGAACCCCTCGTAGGTGCAATAGTCGACCCGCATGTGGTGCGTGCGGGGGTTGTCCTTGCTATAGACTTCCTTGCGGTTCGGGTCGAAGATGACGATGTCGGCGTCCGAGCCGATGGCGATGGTGCCCTTGCGAGGGAAAAGTCCGAACGTCTTGGCCGCCGCAGTGGAGGTCAGTTCCACGAACTTGTTGATGGAGATGCGTCCACCGACGACGCCGCCGTGGTAGACCAGGCTCATGCGGTTCTCGACCCCGGGGGCGCCGTTCGGAATCTTGGCGAAACTTTCCAGACCGAGCTCTTTCTGGCCCTTGAAGCAGAACGGACAGTGGTCGGTCGATACGGCCTGCAAGTCGCCGAACTGGAGACCCTTCCACAACTCGTCCTGGTTCCACTTCTCCCGCAGCGCGGGCGTCATGACGTACTTGGCGCCTTCGAAGCCCTCCTTTTCGTAGAAGGAGTAGTCGAGGAAGAGGTACTGGGGACACGTTTCGGCAAAGGCCCGCACCCCTCGGTCGCGGGCTCGTCGCACCTCGTTGAGGGCGTCCGCGCTCGACAGGTGCACGATGTAGACCGGCACGTTGGCCACTTCGGCAATGGCAATGGCCCGGTGCACGCCTTCGCCCTCCATGCGGGTGGGACGAGTGAGAGAGTGATACTTGGGGTGGGTCTTGCCTTCTTTCAAGGCCATCTTGACGATCTCGTCGATGACGATGCCGTTCTCGGCGTGCATGCAGATCATGGTGCCGTCTTCACCGGCCTGCCGCATGGCCCGGAAGATGGTGCCGTCGTCGGAGTAGAGAACGCCGGGGTAGGCCATGAAAAGCTTGTAGCTGGTGACGCCCTGTTCGGCCAGGCGGGTCATCTCGGGCAGGCGCTCGCTCTCCATGTCGGTCACAATCATGTGGAATCCGTAGTCGATGGCGGCTTTGCCGTCGGCCTTCTTGTGCCAGGTTTCCAAGCCTTCCTGGGTCGACTTGCCCTTGGTCTGGATGGCGAAGTCGACAATCGTGGTGGTGCCGCCGAAAGCCGCCGCGATGGTCCCGCTTTCGAAGTCGTCGGCGCTGGTCGTCCCCCCGAAAGGCATATCGAAATGGGTATGGGGATC